>JAMOPH010000071.1 GCA_027064665.1 bacterium
CGGAAAAATATCCCCATCGGCGCCGGTCTTGGCGGGGGAAGTTCCGATGCGGCGGCGTTTTTGGCGGCGATGAACCGGATATTCAGCCTCGGGCTTGCGCGGGATGAACTTATGCGCCTTGGGGCGCAGGTCGGCTCTGATGTGCCGTTTTTCTTCAGCGGCGGAAGTGCGGCGGTATTCGGAAGAGGGGAGAAGGTGGTTCCCGTGCGCTTGCCGAGAGACTACTGGGTCGTCTTAGTCGTGCCGAATTTCTCCGTCAGCACTGGATGGGCATACTCCCGGATAAGAAATTACTTGACACCCCCACCGGGGATAACAAATTTATCGTGTTTGGAGGGTGTTGCCTCGGTGTTTGATTTTCTGGACGACTGCCGGAACAGTTTTGAGGCGGTGGTAAAGGGGGAGTATCCGCAGGTGAACGCTCTGTTCGCTGTGCTGGAAAATGCGGGGGCGGAGAAGGTTTTGCTCTCTGGAAGTGGTTCGGCGCTGTTTGGGGTCTTTCGGGAGCGGGAAAAGGCGCAGAGGGCATATGATGATATAGGCGGGAAGGCTTTTGGCGGTTCGGTTGAGGTGGCAAAAAAGTTTTTGGTTTCGCCGGTTGATATAGGATTTTGAGTATTCTGGGGCGTCGCCAAGTTGGCAAGGCAGCGGCCTTTGGAGCCGCCATTCGGAGGTTCGAGTCCTCCCGCCCCAGCAATTTAATAAATTCGGAGTGTGACAGATGAACGACCTGAAAATACTTATAGGACGCTCAAACCCGGAATTGGGCTACAGAATCTGCGAGTCTTTGGGGGTTGAGCCCACGCAAATCCTGCTTGACAATTTTGCGGACGGCGAGATAAGGGTTCAGATCCTTGAAAATGTGCGGGGCAAGGATGTTTTTGTGATTGAGTCCACCTACCCGCCGGCGGACAATATTATGGAGTTGCTGCTGATTCTTGATGCGGCAAAGCGTGCCAGCGCACGAAGGGTAACTGCGGTGATCCCGTATTTTGGCTATGCCCGGCAGGAGCGCAAGGACAAACCCCGTGTGCCGATATCCACAAAGTTGGTGGCAAACTTAATCGTTTCAGCCGGTGCGGACAGGGTTCTCACTATGGACCTTCACTCCCCGGCAATTCAGGGATTTTTTGATGTTCCTACTGACCACCTGATTTCTGATCTGGTCTTTGAGGAACATCTGGCGATGACGATGTGGGATGAGGTCAGAGAGGGCAATGTGGTGGTTGTTTCGCCGGATATAGGCGGAGTTCGGCGTGTGGATTTTCTGGCTACGGAACTGGGAGCAAGTATCGCTATAATTCACAAAAAGCGTGAGGATGCTAACAAGGCGCGGGCGCTCACAGTGGTTGGTGATGTCCGGGACAAAATCGCCATAATTCGGGACGATATAGTTGATACGGCGGGAACGGTAAAGGAGGCATCGGATTTGCTCAAAAGCCCACAGTATGGTGCAAAAGCGGTTTATGTTCTGGCGACCCATCCGCTTCTGTCGCCGCCAGCGGTGGAGCGAATTGAAAATTCGCAGATTGATAAATTGATAGTAACCGACACTATTCCGTTGAAGGAGGAGGCAGGACAACGACTTGTGCCCCATAAGGTAAATGTTCTCTCTGTGGCGCAGGTGTTTGCCACGGCGATAAAGTGTATTCACGAGGAGCGGTCGCTCAGCGTCCTTTTCCAGAAAGGGCAGATATTTAAGTTTTGAGAAAAAACAAAGGGAGGATAGATAATGAGAAGTGTTCCATTGGCAGCGGAAATAAGGCAGGAGAAAGGCTCACGGGCATCCCGAAGGATGCGCCGGGAGGGATTTATCCCGGCGGTTCTATATGGTGAGGGGATAGAGCCTATGCCCCTCAAAATTTTCAAGCAGGAGTTCTCCAAGATAATGCACTCCCGTGCAGGGGAGCATTCTATGGTGGAGTTGGTGGTCAAAACCCCCGAGGGCGAAAAAAGATACCTGTCGGTGATCAAAGAGGTTCAGCACGACCCGGTGACGGACTTTATAATTCACGCCGATTTTGAGTATGTTCACCCTGACAAGCCGGTTCATATGGTTTTGCCGGTTGAGTTTGTGGGAACGCCGGAGGGGGTTAAGGCTGGCGGCATTTTTACCCCTCATCTTCACGAATTGGAGGTGGTGTGCAAGGTTGCCGATGCCCCTGAAGTTATAGAAATTGATGTAAGTGGTATCGGACTCGGTGAATCCTTGCACATCAAAGATATTTCGATTCCCAATGTGGAAATTCATCACGACCCGGAAGAAACCGTGGCGTCGGTGGTCAAGCCTCGGGGTCTTGAGGTTGCGGAAACTGCTGAGGAGGAGGAACAGCCTGAGGAACAAAAGGAAGCCGAAAAGGAATCGGAAAAAGAATAATTTCGGGGAATATAATGAGGAAATTTCTCCAAAAGGGACTGATTGTTCTTCTTTTTGTCGGGGTATTGTATGCTCAATTGCCCTATCCTCTCCAGCAGTATAAGCAACTTCTTAAAAGAGGAGGAGTTCCTGCATCAGCGCCGTCTCCGGGTGGTGTGGTTCAGTATTCTTCGCCGGGGATATATTCTCAGGCAGAAAGTTTGCAGGTTCCGCCTCAGCGAGAGCAATTGCCGGAGGAGAAAATCCATCCTGAGGACACTCTGCCGTATTTTGATGAGCCGGTTGTGGTTGCGGGCGAGACAATTCAGGTTATTCGCAAGGCTACCCCTCGCCATCTGAAAAGATACGGGGCGGATTTTTTCAACAATGTGCCCCCGGTGCAGATGGCTCAACTCCCGGTTTCGGGAGATTATGTCCTCGGGAGCGGAGATAAACTGGTTCTGAATGTGTGGGGAGGACTCAACGCCCAATACGATCTGGTGGTTGACCGTGAGGGAAGCATATATATCCCGCAGGTGGGCAACATCGCGGTCGGCGGATTGACTCTGGATAAGGCGGAAAAGAAGGTTCGCAAGAGTCTGCTTGCCAATTACTCCAATGTCAATGTTGACCTGACACTGGCGCAGACCAAGTCTGTGCGGGTTTTTGTGGTGGGGCAGGTCAAATATCCGGGGATATACGATTTGCCGGGGCTTTCCCGCGTGCTGACTGCGCTTGCTGCCGCCGGCGGTCCGGATTCTGTCGGGTCATACAGAAATATAAAAGTGTTCAGGGGCGACAGACAGATTGCCACCTTTGACCTGTATGAGTTCATAAATCGTGGGACCTCTGCCGGCAACATTCAGTTGGCGTCGGGGGATGTGGTCTTTGTGCCCCATTATGAGATACTCGTCAAACTTCGTGGGCAGGTTAAATCGCCCGCCGAATATGAGTTGAAGGAAGGGGAAACCATAAGGGATTTGCTCAGGTTTGCCGGCGGAATTCTTCCAACGGGCAACCGGCAGGGGATTTTTGTTGACAGAATAAAAGATGGCTATCATCAATCGCTTACGATAAATCTGGACGATTCGGTCAGTGCCGCCACGCCGATATACGACGGGGACGATATATCTGTTTTTCCGCTCAATCCGTATCGTGAGGATATAGTGTTTGTTGAGGGGTATGTTCCCCAGCCGGGGGCGTATGGCTGGCATAAGGGGATGCGCCTGGCGGATTTGTTTGAGGCGGAAAAATCGCTTTTC
>JAMOPH010000072.1 GCA_027064665.1 bacterium
CCTTTGACACAAGGGGTGCAAGAGGGTATTACGAATACTTCGCTGTAGCCAAAAAGGACACTCTGGTGTTTTTCGGCGTCGCCGGCGATGGCAAATATCAGAACAACTATCCAATGGGACAGGCTCTTGTTTACGCCGGCGGGAGAGTCGGCTGGGCAATGGCTTACGACAAACCCTTCGTTGACCTGCGGGTTGAGGGCGAGGAACCCTGGGGCACCTGGCGAATCTATCCTATGCTCAAATACGACTCCCGGGTGGAGTTCTACGATTCCCTCGCAGAACTTTATGCCCACCGTCCGAAGTTGATTTACCAGCACAGAAACCTTGACCTGGAGACCCCTGCCGAGGAGCGGGTAGAGTTCCCCAAAATTCCCACCTTTGAGGCAATCGCCAATCCGGTGGAAATCACGGTTGAGGTGCCGGACACATACCTTGTTCCCGCGGTGGTGGAGTTTGCGATAAAGTTTATGCCCGGCGTGGTATCCGACAGCGATTTTGTGGTTCTCCGCGACGGCAAAGAAATCCTTGCTGACTGCGTGGAGCCGGTGGAACGCCATCCCGATGGCTCCATCAAAAAGGCGCACATAGCCGTTCTGGACACCTTGCCCTTCGGCAGGAAAGCGCGGTATAAGGTGGAGTTCGGCAGGAAATCCTCCCTTTCGGTTGAGCCTCTGGCGGTGGTGGATTCCTTTGACACGGTTGATTTTGTGGTCAGAGGCGGCGATACCACCGATTTCCGCAGATATTGGGTGGACAACGGAAAACACCTTTTCCGTATCGGTCATTTCGTTCACAGATACATCGGCGAAAAGGACACGGTGTTTTTCTACACCGGCGCCTTTGTCGGCACCGAACTTGACGGCGATTGGTTCAGGGTTATCCCGCTTCTGCGACCCTATGGAAGCGTGCTTGATATAGAAGATGCCTTCAGCGAACTTGATTCCGCGCACATCATTTTCAGTTTCGGCGCGCCCACCAAACGAACTATCCGGTGCAACAGAGTATTCTGCGAACTTGAATTTGAATATACCGACGGATATATGCAGGTCAGCACGGAAAAACTCAATGTCGTTCCGCAGGATTTGCTGACCGGAAAGTTGTTAGTCCGCATTCCAAGAGATGCGGATTGGGTGCAGACCTGGACGCATAGGTATCTGAAATACGGGATTTATAACCACAACGGGTTCGGCGTTGGCGCGGCGATATACAAAACCCACAACGCCCGCGAGAAACAGGACAACACCCTTGACGCCTGGACATTCCAGATTGACACCCTCAACAACCGCAGGGTGCTGGTGGGAACTCCCGGGCATCCCGTGGTGGACAACACCGGCAGGCAGAAGGCGCTACAAAAATGGGGAGAAAACGATTTCCGTCTGTATCAGGGCGTGAACTGGCGGGGCAACAGCCCGTTCTACCTGATGGGCAAATGGCGTTCTTTTGAGGATTATCTGGTGGTCTCCGGGAACAGGCAAAATCCGTCGGACGGGATATTTATGTGGTTCCCGGGGTGGAACCGCTATGCCTCAACCTTGACCTACCGCGACAATTTCGGATACGACTGCACATACAATGATCTATACATCGGCGATGTTGGATTTGTCGGCGGCGCCAGTTTGGTTCAAACTGGATGGGGTATGGGCTGGCTTCCCGCCTGGGTTGACCCCGGCAACTACGATGATGAGAGAATCACAGTCTTCGGCGCCAAATTTGACCCCTCTCTGGCACACCGGTATGATAAATTTGCCCACGCCCTCAAAATCGGATTGAATCTAAAGTAAAATCCCCCCCTCTTGCTTGTCTTACACAATAAAAAACCCGGGGAGACCAGAAAATCTCCCCGGGCACCTTTCCAACAATTTCTTCGGACTTATTCTTCCTGCTTTGCCCACGAGTAATCAATCTGCGCGAGGCGCTGGTAGAGGTTCCACTTGAAGTCCACATCCTGCTGGGCGTAGCGGGCAAGTTTTTCGGCGCGCTCGGGGTCAATCCGCTGGAGAACACGATAGCGGTTCTGCGCCATCATATAGTCCTTCATCGGTCTTGTCGGCGGCTTGGAGTCAATCTGAAGCGGGTTGAGTCCCTTTTTGGTTCTGCGCGGGTCGTATCTGTAGAGAATCCAGTATCCGGATTCCACTGCAAGTTTTTGGACCTCAAGTTGCTTGGTCATATCAATTCCGTGGGCGATACAGGGGCAGTAGGCGATAATCAGCGACGGTCCGTCATAACTTTCCGCCTCAATGAAAGCCTTGAGTGCCTGATTCATATTCGCACCGATGGCGACCTGCGCCACATAGATGTATCCATAGGACTGCGCCAGAAGCCCGAGGTCTTTTTTCGGAAGCGGTTTTCCGGCGAAGGCGAATTTCGCGGTGCTTGCGCGCGGGGTTGCCTTGGATGCCTGCCCACCGGTGTTGGAATAGACCTCGGTGTCCAGCACCAGCATATTGATGTTTCTTCCCATTGCCAGCACATGGTCCAGTCCGCCGTAGCCGATGTCGTATGCCCAGCCGTCGCCGCCGAAGGACCAGATGGATTTTTTCACCAGATAGTCCGCCAGAGATTCCATCTGCGGGTCGTTGTTCTCACGGGCGAGTTTTTTGAGTTCTGCCACGCGCTCACGCTGTGCCTCAATCCCATCATCAGTGGACTGGTCGGCATTGAGAATCTCGTCCTTGAGGCGGTCCGGCACATATGGGGCTTTCTTCAGCCATTCGCGAGCCTGATACTCCAGTTGGTCAACGGTAAGTTTGAACCCAAAGCCGAATTCTGCCGCATCCTCAAACAGACTGTTGGACCACGCCGGACCGAGTCCTTTGGCGTTTTTGGTGTATGGTGTCGTGGGCAGGTTCCCGCCGTAGATGCTGGAACAACCGGTGGCGTTAGCGATAATCATCCTGTCGCCGAACAACTGCGTAGCCAGTTTGACATAGGGGGTTTCTCCACAGCCGGCGCACGCACCGCTGAACTCAAACAGCGGACGGAGCAACTGGCTCCCCACAATGGTCTTTTTGTCAATCAATTTCCTGTCGGTGTCGGGGATTTTGAAGAAGAAGTAGTCCCAGTTGGGGATCTCCCGCTCGCGGACATCCACGAGGCGCTCCAGATGCAGGGCTTTTTTGCCGCCCTTGCCCGGACATATATTGACGCACAGTTCACAGCCGGTGCAGTCCTCAGGCGCAACCTGAATGGTGAACTTCATCCCCTTGAACTTTCCGATGCCGTCTGTGGACCTGAAAGTGTCCGGGGCGTCAGCGAGATACTTTTCGTCGTAGTACTTCATTCTAATCGCCGCGTGCGGACAGACCATACTGCAGAACCCGCACTGGATGCAGTATTCCGGGTCCCAGATGGGGATATCCACGGCGACATTGCGCTTTTCATACATAGTGGTGCCGGTGGGCCACTGACCGTTGTCCGGGATTTTTGACACAGGCAGAAGGTCTCCCTCAAGCCTGATGAGCGGCGCGGTGACCTCTTTGACGAAATCGGGCGCGTAATCCGGAACCGTGGGCGGCATCTCAATATTGCTGGTGGGATGGTCGGGATATTTGACCTCGTGGACCTCGTTGATTCCTGCCTCAACCGCGGCGTAGTTCTTCTGG
>JAMOPH010000073.1 GCA_027064665.1 bacterium
CGCCTTTCTGCGTTGCGATGCCCCGACAGGTTTTTATTCCTCAACCTGTTTATCCTTACCGTTCTCCCATCTTTCGTAAGCCATAATTATCTCCTGCACGAGCGGATGTCTGACGACATCTCTGTCAGTAAGATAGACGAACTCAATCCCGGGTATTCCCTCAAGGACCTTTGGCGCGTTCAGAAGCCCCGACAGCGATTTGTCCGCAAGGTCAATCTGGGTTATATCGCCGGTGATGACGGTCTTTGAGTTCATCCCGAGGCGCGTCAAAAACATTTTCATCTGCCGGATAGTGGTGTTCTGCGCCTCGTCAAGGATGATGAAGGAGTTGTTGAGGGTGCGTCCGCGCATAAACGCCAGCGGCGCAACCTCTATAACTCCGTTTTCCAGGTAGCGTTCCACCTGTCCCCGCGGAAGCATATCATACAGGGCGTCATACAGCGGGCGAAGATAGGGGTCCACTTTCTCCTTCATATCACCGGGGAGAAATCCTAATTTTTCGTCGGTTTCCACGGCGGGGCGCACCAGAACGATGCGGTCAATTCGGCGCTCTTTGAGGAACCTCACGGCGCACGCCACCGCAAGATATGTCTTCCCCGTGCCCGCCGGTCCTATTGCGAAGACGAGGTCGCTGCCGAATATCGCATCAACATAGTGGCGCTGACCCTCGCTCCGCGGGCGAAGCGGGACCTTGCGGTTGGTCAGCAAAATCCGGTCGTCATCCAGCGCGGGAACCTCGCTGCGGTTTATTCCCCTCACCGAGTCGATGGCATACTGAAGCGTCTGCTCGGAGATGTAGCCGCCATCAGCAATGTGGCGAATCATATCCTCAAAAAGCGCCTTCACCTGCTCCGAGGGCTCCGGGTCCCCGTAGATTTGAATCTCATCGCCGCGGGCAACAATTTTGACCGGAAACTCAAGTTCTATCTCCCTCAAATACGCCCCGCGCTGCCCAAACAACTGCCTCTGGTCGATCCCGATGGTGGAGACCACCAACGGACGACCCGAAAACTTTGTCCTCTTGCTTCCTCCCATATACTTTCTTTACACCTCCAGTGCTTTGGTTTTATTCAACTCTATGACCAAATAGCATACTAAAAAATTATAGAAAGTCAAGAGTTTTGTCATATATGCGGTGACCGCTTTACCAACATGGTATCCAGGGGATTGGGAGTTGGATGAAGCGGGATACATCCACAGGGGGCAGTGTTGCTATGTGGACTGGTGCGTCGGGATAATGTGCTCTGAGCAACTCAATCGGTGTCTTTCCGCATCTTCCGCGGTTTTTGCGCAATATGTTGAAATATGCCTGATAGGTTATCGCTTTCCCGTAGAATCTTGATTGAAATGCCAAATTCTTTCGCATACCTGATCTGTATCTTGTTGCTTGATATCGGAACTGTGGGGTAATAACTTATCATTGGTGTCCTCCTTTTGTAGATGGGCTTTTTTCCAAATAAAATCTAATCCAAAGGACGCCGAAAAGCCAGCAGATGACTCATCTGCTGGCTCGTTTATCATTTCCGCTAACCTCCGAAAAACCCCTTTTCCCATCCACCCCAACTTAACAAGCGATAACTGGATACTATGTAGGTAAAATCTCCAAGAATTGTGGATTCCTGAGTTGTATTGTAAAAGAGTTTCAACGCTTTTACGCAATCACAGATACAATTTTATCCTTGCCTTTGTCAGGAAATTTTTGGTTCGGGTTGGTGCGGGCTGCATCAGCGAGGATAACACTACGCTTCCCAAAACTACGGTTACGGAAAAATTCCCGGGAACCCAAAGAACGAATTTCCCGAAATTCATCCACTTCTTTCCCAATTTTCTTGAAAATAACCCGCGTATGTTTATATTATTCAAGGCCTGTTCCCAGCGCAAACAGGAGGATACGATGGACTGCCCAAATCGTGAGAAAAATCTGGCAAAATGCAACTGCACCTATGAGCCCTGTCCTCGCAAGGGAATCTGCTGTGAGTGCATCGCATATCATCGCTCGCGCGGGGAACTCCCCGCCTGCTTCTTCACGGCGGAGGAGGAAAGAACATACGACCGCTCTATAAAATACTTTGTCTCGCGAAGGAAGTGAATATGAAAACGAAAATTTTTATAACAATTGCCTTAATTTTTACGCTGTCGGGGGCGCTGTTCGCCGATAAAGACCACGATTTAGAACTCGCTCGGCGCTTTTTAGCAATTGAGGAATATGAGAAGGCAATAGAACCTCTTGAGAGATTATATAAACAATACCCCGATGACCCCGAGGTTCAGCAGTTGCTCAAGGAGGCGTATTTAGGGGCGAAAAAATACGATAAACTCGCCTCGCTGTTAGAGAGTATGCTCCTTGCCAACCCCGATGACCCGCGCCTGTGGGTGGATCTCGGCGGCGTGTATCTGTCGCAGAACCAGATTGACAAAGCAATGGACGCCTTTGACCACGCGGTCAAACTCGCGCCGAAAAATGTCGCCATCACGCTGCAGATTCACACCCTGCTCCAGCAGTGGAGTTTCATTGACGAGGACATAAAGTTTCTCAAATCCGCGCGGAAACGCCTCGGCGATAAAACCCTTTTCGCACTGGAACTGGCGCGGCTGTATGAGATAAAGGGCGACTTCAAAAATGTGGTCAAGGAATACAGACTGTATCTGAAGGCGCACCCCGACAGGTTCAGCGAGGTTGAGCACAGGATTGCAATCTCTGACCGGACGCCCGAAGAACTCGCCCAATTGCGCGACGAGTTGAAGAGTCTGTTTGACACCGATGTCCCAAAGTGGCAGCCGTGGCGCCTGATTTCTCTAATTGACCAGAAATTGGGGGATTATTCCGCCGCGTTGGATGCGCTGATAAAGGCGGAGAATTTCCGCGATGACCGTCGCCGCGGCGCGCTTATGGCGGGATTCGTCAAGGATATGCTTGCCGCGGGAAGATACGATATCGCCGAAAGGGGCGCGCGATATCTGATAGAGCACGCCGGCAGGAACTACGCCCTTTCGGGGAAACTGTATCTTGCTTATGCATACCGCGCGCAGGGCAAGTTTGACCTCGCCCTCGCCCAACTTGACAGTCTGCTTGGTTCAAATCCGGCGCCGTCGCTGGCGGAGAACGCCGCTATCCTTATGGCAGACATACTGTTAGAAAATCTGCACAATCCCGACAGCGCCCAGAGGGTCGTGGACAACTTCGTTGAGAAAAGTCCGCGGGCGTCCCGCGATGAAGATTTCTACTTCGTCCGCGGAAAGATTCTCATCTATCGGCGCGAGTTTGAAAAGGCAAAAAAGTTCCTTCGTGAGGCGACAGCCACATTTCAGGAAAGCCAGAAACTGGCGTATCTTTTAGGGATGACCTACTTTTTCGCCGGGTCGTATGACACCGCCAACATCGCCCTGCACAACATAGTGGCGCATTTCCCCAAATCGCGCTGGGGAAACGAGGGAGTGGAACTTCTTTTGATTATGCAGGTCGCCGGCGAGAATGTGGACAAACTTCGCGAGCCGCTGTTTTTGATGTTCATCCACGACACCACCGGCGCGCTGAAACTGTGGCGCAAACTTGCCGGGGACAAATCCCTCGTCGATGTGGGCGATTACATCCTTTGG
>JAMOPH010000074.1 GCA_027064665.1 bacterium
CGTAATCCTGAGCAATATACTGAAAGTCCACCACGATGCGGTCGTCGGCGGAGAGAGGATGCCGGTTGGTGAAGGTAATCTGGGCGAGGTTGTAGTCCATAACATAGTCGTTGTCCTCGCCCCGGCGCATAAGTTCGCCGTTGAGCCAGACCCGTTCCGAGCCGGCAAGGATGACGATGTCCCTTTCGCCGTTCTGCCCCCACAGCGGATACGGACCCTGATTGCCCTCGTCGGCGGAAAACTCCACGGAGTTGAACTTCCCTCTCATAAGCGAGCCGAAACCCCGCACGGATACGGCGCTGTATTCCGCCGATGCCTCAACCCCCTGAATTCTGCGGGAGATGTTGAGGAAATCGCCGCCGGGGAAAGTCAGGTCAATGTCGCCGAAGGAGGCGTTTATGTGCGGCGAGCGAAGTTGAATCAGAACCTTATCAAGTTCGGACAGTTGAAGCGAGTTGCCCTCGGGCTGGATGGGGGAGCCCTCATCAGAAAGGAGTGCGCTTATGTGGACATCGCCGGCGAGGTCGCCCTCGGCACGGAAATTGAGCGATGAGGTTGAGTTCACATCGCCGGTGTTGGAAATCCTCAGCCCCCGCAGAAGCGAGCCGCTGGTTCGGAAATTTATCCCCTCTGCAGAGGTGTCCGCCTCTGTCTGCACTTGGGCGGGGATTTTGCCGGTGCCCCACATCCTGTAATGGGATTCCGCCGGCGGATATATTTTTTTCATCGGCACGAACGCAACTTTTACACTATCGCAGGGCAAGGGAGTAAAAATTCTAACTGTGCCCGAAACCGCAACGGAGAAATTATTACGAGCGAGAGTGTCCCCGCCGCACAGTATCATCACCGAGCCGGGGATAACCTGCCCGCCAAGATACAGCACCGAATCGGCGGGGAAGGATATTTCTTCCGCCCATAGCCCCCCCAAAAGCGCCAGTATTAAAAAAATCCGGGACATTTGCTTTGGTTTCTTTTTCGGGTTGATGCGCAAATTGACTTATGGTTCATACGGGGAAAATATCGCCACCGCCAATGCTAATTTCAACCTCGCCCTCATCTTAATAACTCCATTTAAAGTTGAGTTTGACCCTATAATAGCCATCGGGGGTCTGGATTAACTGCAGTGCAATGTGTTTTGACAGGGAGTATTCAAGTTCAACGCTCTGCTGTGCGCTGTCGGAAAGTGTCTGGGAATAGCGGAAAAACAGGTTGCTCGTCAGTTTTTTGCCCACGGTCAGGCGCAGTTGGGAGAGGTCGGAATAGCCGTTCTCGTCGGTGGGGGCGATGGAGAACTCATCCACGCCGAGGGTTTTTTGTGCCATCCGCTCAATGTTGTGGGCAAGATACTGTTCCAGAAGGTGGCGGGTGCGCTCTTGAAGGACATCAACGAATACTGTGGAATCTGAGATGCCGGCTAAAAGCCTGAGAATATCCTCCTGGGTGAAATCGGGATTGTCCGAGTAGAGTTCAAGTTGCGGCGCCGAAAGATTTCCGGTTATGTGAACAAAGACCTCATCCTGCCCGATTGGTGTGTGCGCAGTGACATCAAGTTCGGGGTCAATGGCGCTGATTTTGTTGAAGTTGAGTCTGCCCTCATCAATCACGAAATTCTGCCCGTAGGCGAAGTATTTGCCCTCGGTGATTCTCATCTCGCCCAGAAGCGAAGGTCTCTTGTTCTCAGATGTTGATACCATAAGGTCTCCCTTCAGGCGGGATTCCATCTCCCCGGCGATGCTGCTGAAAAGCACCGTAAAATTTTCAATTGACAATGCCAGGTCAATGTCAACGGGGATTTTCATAGGTTCCGGCGAGGGCGAGCCGAGTTTCAGCAAAGTCCCATCCCGAAGGACAAAATCCCCTATTATGTGAAACGGCGGCGAAAGGAGATTAAATGTGCCGTCGGTGATAAAATAAAATCCCTTCTCCGAGGACTTTATCGGCAGGTTTGCCATCTCGCCGGAGATGTTCACTGCAGGTTTATGCAGGTCTTTGAAGTTGACAACGCCATCGGCGGAGATGTGCCCCACCACGGGCTTTTTGCCGAATACAAATCTCCAAACTTTTGTGAAAATCCCGCCGCCGGTCAGCGGAGTGGAACTCATCCTGCCGGAAAATTTTACTATCTGCGCAAGGGTGTCCCTGATGTGCACCACAATCTCAAGACTGTCTATGGGGTCGTCAAGGTATTCTATGCGGATTTTCCCGTTCCGCAGGGAGAAGTTCCCCGCCATAGAGACAGAATCGGGTTTGCCCCGGACGGCGAGGTTGAAGTTGTAGTTTCCCGCCTCGGCGGAGACACCAGAGACGAGGTCCTCAAGAACACCGGGGCGCTCGCCCTCGGATACCACTTTCAGATTGAGTTGGGTCAACTTGGTTTTGTTATCCGAAAGCAGGACATAGCCGGATAGATTAAAGGTCTCTCCCGGTCGGCGACCGTAGCATCGCACAATATCCAGCGTATCCCCGGAAAGTTTTGCCTCGGCGCTGAACGAGGCGAAGGAGACATTTTTCACTGACACGGGGGCTAAATAGAGGTCAAAGATACCCTTGCCGGCGCCCGATTTGGGATTTATCCGAAAGTCAAAGTGCCCCTTGCCGACGCCGGCAAGTTTTAGATCCGGGGCAAAAACGCCGGCGATTTCGGAAAGATTTATCCCATCAAATTTTCCGGAGAAAAGCGCCGTAGTATCGGCGAAGGAGAATGTGTCAATCTCTATTGCGCCGTTGACGGCAGAAAAGCGCAGATTCCGTGCGGAGACACCGTCCTTAAGGGATATGAAAACAGGCTCGGTGAGGGAAAGTCCGGTAATTCTGTCGTAGGTGAGCCCGTCAAGGCGGATGCCGAGGCTGTCGCCGGTGTTCATATAGCCTGTGGCACGCACGATTCCCCGTGGGGTGATGACCTCAAGCGGGCGGAAAAAATACCTCTTGTTCCCCGAGCGAACCACAAGGTTCACGGTGTCCAGCGGGAGGGAGCCCAAATGCCCACCGATGCCCAGAAATATCAGATTGCCGGTCTGGGAGGAGATATCCTTAAACTGTCCCTCAATTATGGCGCTGTCTATGACAACGCCGTAGATGTTCATATTTTTCCACACCAGCGAGGGCTTGAGCCCGAGGGTTCCGCCTCTGCCGATGAGTTTCACCGTGCCATCTATCGCACCGGTGATGTGGAGCGAATCGTAGCCGTAGCGGGCGAGGAAAGTGTCCGGGCGGGATATCTTCACTCCAAAAATCATATCCATATTTTTTGCAGAATCTATTATTCCAGCGATGCGCAGGGTGTCCTCGCCGATGAAGATGAAAGAATGCTTTTCCGGCGGGAAAAGGAAGTTTCCGGCGTCAAATTTCACATAGATATCGCCGCCATCAAATAGAAAATTCTCAAATTTGCTGCGTGTCAAGCGCATCCGGACATCTATAGAGCCCTTGGCTCCCAAACCCACACCACTAATTTCTGCGGTGCCGAAAAGATGTGTTGATGGACCGCCGAATGCGGCGAGATTGAGGTCCTCTATATGACCGAGATTAGCCGTAAATTTGGCTGGTTTAGTGCTAAAATCCACAGAAAAGCGCATCTGCTGAAGCCCTGCAC
>JAMOPH010000075.1 GCA_027064665.1 bacterium
GGAAATCCGCACCGACGGGCAGTTTGTCCTGACCGAGGGGAAAGGGATATCCCGCACCCGCGCGAACCTCAAAATTCAGGACGGCTGCGACAGGCGTTGTGCATACTGCATAGTGCCGATTGTCAGAGGTGGGGCAGTCTCCCGCCCGGCAGAGGATATTGTTGAGCAGGCGAGAAAATTTGAGTCCGCCGGGTTCAAGGAAATCGTGCTCACCGGCGTAGACATTGGCACCTGGCGTGACGGCGACCTCACACTTGCGAGTTTGCTCCGCCTTCTGCTTGAGCGGACAGAGATGTATCGGTTTCGGCTGTCGTCAATTGAGCCGCCGGGCTTGACCGAAGACCTTGTGGAACTGCTTGCCGCCGAGTCAAGACTTGCCCCGCATCTGCATATTCCCATCCAGTCGGGCTCCCAGCGCCTTCTGAGGGATATGAACCGCCCGTTCTACCGCATTGCGGATTTGGTGGAAAAGTTTGAGCGTCTGCGTTCGGCGCGGGCGGATTTCTGCTTCGGCACGGACATAATAGTCGGTTTCCCCACCGAGACGGAGCAGGATTTTGAGGATACCCGGCGCCTGCTTTCTGCGGGGGTTTTTGCCTATGCCCACATTTTCAGGTATTCGCCGCGCCCGGGGACTGCGGCGTATTCGCTGAAACCTCTGCCGGCGGGTGAGGTCAGCAGGCGGGCGAAAATTTTAGGGGAGATTGACGCACATAACCGCATAGAATTCGCCCGGAAATTTGTCGGAAGACAATTAGAATTTTTGGTGGAAAGGCGCGCCGGGGAATATGTTCTGGGGCGGGCGGCAAATTTTTTGAGGGTTAAAGCGCGCGGTGTCGCCCGCAGAAATCAAATTGCAACAGTTCAGATTCACTCCGCCGAACCGATGACGGTTATTGGCGAAGTGCTGGAATGATATACTGTCAGTTTCAATATAAACGCAAAACCATAGGCAAAAACTTAATTTTATTATTCACTATTTCTTGAATTTATCATAGTTTCTAATCATCTCCTCTAAAATTTCCCGCCGATTTTTGTTGGGATCGTCAATAACTGCGGCGAGAAGATAATTCAGCACCTCGCCCACCTTCGGACCGGGCGGAATTCCCAAAATCCGCATAACATCATACCCGTCCACCTCAAGGTCGCGCACGGACAGGGGCGGCTTTTCCTCAAGGATTTTTCTAACCCTTTGTGCGTATTGGAGTTCTGCGTCAAGGTCGCCGGCGGGACCCTGCGCGCGGGTGTCGGCGAAGCGGAGTTCAAACAGCGCCGGCAACAGCTCCTTGCCAACCCGCCGGATAAAACGCCTCACCCCCTTATCTGTCGCCGCGTGAGTATACATATGATATCTAACTAATTTCGCCACATTCCCGGCGAATTTTTTAGAAAAAGCGAACTTTTCTAACCATTTTCTCGCAAGTCTTGCCGCCGATACCTGATGCCCATAAAATCTTGCGCGCCCGGTCTCGTCAACAAAACGATGTTGCGGCTTGGTTATATCGTGAAAAAGCGCCGCAAAACGCACCAGCGGGTCCGGCGGGGCGTAATCTATCGTCAGCATTATATGCTCAAACACATCGTAGGAGTGCAGGCTCCCCGGCTGCGTAACCCCAATGCACTCAACCAGTTCGGGAAGCAGAATCTCCATCGCGCCGATTTTCACCAGACATCGCAGCGCCGCCGACGGCTTGGGCAGAAGCATAATTTTGTTCATCTCCTCGCCCACCCGCTCCGGCGGAAGGTCCTTTATATTCTCAACCGAGGCGAGGGCAAGTTCTTTAGTGTGAGGGTCAATATCAAATCCCAATTTCGCCGCCAGCCTGCACAGCCGGATTATCCGCAGGGGGTCAAAGCGGAAAACCTCGTCGGTGGTGGCGCGCAGAACTTTCTTTCTGATGTCCTCAATTCCGCCGGTGGGGTCCAGAAATTGTTGTGTCCGCAGGCAGAACGCTATGGCGTTGACCGTGAAATCCCTGCCTGTGAGGTCCTCCTCAACGGACAGGTTCGGGTCGTATTCTGCACCCTCTGCGCCGCGCCTTGAGGGAAGCGCAACATCATAGGTCCTGCCGCCGTAGTGGAACTTTATCACATTGAAGGACCTGCCCACCCACTCGGCATAACCGTATTTCCGCAGGATTTCCACCAGTTCGTCTGGTGCGATGCCGGCAACCAGAATATCCTGGTCCGACCGGGGAATTCCCAGAAGGAAATCTCTAACCGTCCCGCCCACAAAATACACCTCGCCGCGCTCAAGCAGTTCCTCCAAAAGTTTTGCTGGGAGTGTCCACTCAAGTTTTTCCATAGAATTTGTCCGATTTTTTCTCAAAGCGCACCCTGTCCACAAGCGGGGGGAGAACCCGCAGGACATAGTCAATCTCCTCGCGGGTGTTCTGGCGCCAGAACGAAAACCGCAGTGTGGCTTCGGCGACCTCCAGCGGAACCTTCGCCGCCACAAGCGGTTTTATGGGCGCGGAGAAATCATCGCCAGCCCACGCCATAACACCCTGCATATCCGCCGCCACCATAAGCGCATACCGGTCAACATCCTCAAACGCGATGCTCAAAATCCCCGCCGCACGCGGTTCGGCGCCCATTAACTCAAGATTCGGAAGATGCAGTTGCATCATCTCCCAGAAGTATTCCCCCAACTCCTTTATGTGGGCAATTTGCTCGGGAGATTTCGCCACGATTTCCAGCGCCTTTGATGTCCCCGCGGCAAGTTGATGCGGGAAGTCTGTGTCAAGTTTTTCGCCGACAATCACATCGGCGGGGGCGCCCACCGCACGCCCGCGCAGATAAAGATAGACCCCATCTTCTGCGGGAATCTCAATCTCCGCACGCCCAAACGCGGCGGTAATGTCCACAAACACCGGGATTTCCCGCTCGCGGCAGAGACGGACAATTTCCCCAATCGGCTGAAGCGTGCCGCTCACCCGGTCCGCGGCGGAAACCACCACAAGGCGCACATCCCCGCCGCCGATTTTCTCCGCGACAAAGTCCAAATCGTAGCGCCAGTCGGCGAGGGGGATTTCGGCGATTTCCCCGCCGAGTTTTTGTGCGGCGCGCTCTATCGCGGGATGCTCAAGCGGCGAAAGAAGCACAGTCCCATCCTCGACCGGGGGCAACTTCGGACCTATTGCGAAAGTGCACGGGCGACCTTTCTGCCCGAGGGATTTTGCGGCGCTTTCGGCAAAGCATTCCAGCGCAGATTTGCTCCACTGCCCGAACTGATGATATGTCCCCGCCTGCCCGTAGTGGTTTTTGTAGTTGTCGGCGAGGACCTCAAGCACCTCATCGGGCGCCGGCGCCGACTCAAGATTGTCAAGATAGACCTGCATATATCTCATCTTCTCACCTCAGAAGTTTCCGAATTTTGCGAGTTTATCGCGGACGGACTCAAGGTTCACCGCGTCGGGGTAGTCGTTGACGATTTTTGTGTATATCTCCACCGCCCTGGCGGGATTGCCCGCGGCAAGTTGCATATCCGCCAGTTTCTCATACGCCAGCGGCGCATAGAACGACTCCGGATATTTTTTCACCAACTGCTCTAAAGTTGCGGTGGCATCGGGGTCGCCAAGTGTCAACTGGCAC
>JAMOPH010000076.1 GCA_027064665.1 bacterium
TGCACCGGAGAGAGAGGATATTGAACGAATTATGCCGCCGCCCGAAAGGCTGGCGAAGGGTCCTGTGGCGGTGATTGAGTGCTTCCAGCAGATTCCGTGCGACCCGTGTCATACCGCCTGCCCAAAAGGGGCAATTCTCCCGTTTGAGAACATCAACGATTTGCCCAGAATCAATTTTGATGCCTGTGATGGCTGTTCTCTCTGCGTCGCCGCCTGCCCCGGGCTGGCGATATTCGTGGTTGATTACACCTACTCTGACGACCTTGTGCTCCTAAAACTCCCCCACGAGTTTGTGCCACTCCCACAAAAGGGCGAGATGGTCAAACTTCTCAATCGGAGAGGCGAAGTGGTAGCAGAGGGCAGGGCCGTGAAAGCGGTGAGGTTCAAAGATAAGACCAATGTGGTTTGGGTGGAATGCCCGAAGGAACTTGCGATGGAGGTGCGGGCGATTGCCCCGCCGGTCTATGAGGAGGACAACGAACTCAGAAAACTTGTAAATACGGGAGGATAAAAAATGGCAGTTTATCATCTGACGACGCCGCTGAGCGAGGAGGATGTCAGGAAACTGCGGGCTGGGGATGAGGTTTATCTGTCTGGAATTATATACACCGCAAGGGACGCCGCCCACAAAAGACTCGTGGAGATGATAGAAAAGGGCGAAGAACTTCCGTTTCCGCTGGAGGGTTCTGTGATATACTATGTCGGTCCGGCGCCGGCGCCCCCCGGGAAACCAATCGGTTCTGCTGGACCCACCACAAGTTATCGTATGGACGCCTACTCCCCCATTCTGATAGCCCACGGACAAAGAGGTATGATAGGCAAGGGTGAGCGTGGTCCTGAGGTGGTTGAGGCGATGAAAAAATACGGAGCGGTCTATTTTGCCGCCACAGGCGGTGCCGCCGCTCTTATCGCAAAATCCATCGTCAGCGCCGAGGTCATCGCCTTCCCGGAACTTATGTCCGAGGCGATAAGGCGCCTTGAGGTCAAGGATTTCCCGGTCATCGTCGCCCAGGACTCCTACGGCGGCAATATGTATCGTGAGGGCGTGGAAAAATACAAAAGAGCATAAAAGACGAGGAACACTATGGAACTCGTGCTGTCAAAACATAAAGAGGACCTTCGTGAGAAGATAATGTATATCTCCGGCGAGGATTTCTACCGCTGCTACCAGTGCGGGGAATGCTCGGCTGGATGCCCGGCGGCAGATAAAATGGACATCCTTCCCAACCAGATTAACGCCTATCTGCAGGCAGGGGAATTTGAAAAGGTTCTTGAGAGCAAGGCAATCTGGGTGTGCGTGGCATGTTTTGAGTGCGGAACCCGCTGTCCGCACGAAATTGATATTGCCAAAATCAACGAGGCGCTCAGACAGATAAAAATCCGCAAGAATATGGACCTCTACAACATCTGGGAAGTGGCATCCACCGGGGAATTCCCCACTGTGGCGCTGGTGGCAAGTTTCAGAAAATTTACTGCGTAAAAACCGGAGACGACAGAAATTAACTGTGGGCACAGTGCCCGAAAGATATTCGGTGGTGAGTAAACGAAGGAGAAAGTTATGTTGAGATATAACTATTTTCCCGGCTGCACTTTAAAAACCACGGGGAAGGAACTTGAGAAATCGGCGTTGAAGGTCTCGCCCAGGTTGGGTTTTGAACTTGTGGAACTTCCCCGATGGCATTGCTGCGGCACAGTGGTGGCGCTGTCATCGGATAACAAGATGCATTCAATCGGCGCAGTGAGAACCCTCATCAGAGTGCAGGAAACCGGCGACCCGAAGGTGGTCTCGCTGTGTTCCATATGCTACAACACTCTCGCAAGGGTCAACCAAAGATTCAACACCGACGCAGAATTCCGGGATGCGGTGGTCAAATTTATGGATGACGAACCCGAGTATGAGGGCAAGGTGCAGTCGCTTCATTATCTTCAGGTTCTGCGGGATGAAATCACCTACGACCGGGTGAAAGAGGCGGTGATAAGACCGCTTTCCGGGCTCAAAGTTGCGCCGTACTATGGATGTCTGCTTCTGCGCCCGAAGGAATTTTCCATAGACCCAAACTATGAATCTCCAACGGTGCTGGAGGATTTGATTGAATCCCTTGGCGCCGAAGCGGTGGACAATCCCTACAAGAACGAGTGCTGTGGCTCCTACGAGACAGTCCACAATCCCGACCAGGTGGCGTCAATGGTGTATAACATAATTGAGGGGGCACGGAAAAACGGCGCCGAGGTGCTGGTCACATCCTGTCCGCTGTGCCATTTCAACCTTGACAGGCGGCAGCAGATTCTGATTAAGGCGACGCCGGATTTCCAGCCAATGCCGATACTGTATTTCACTGAACTGATGGAGATGGCGCTTATTGAGGAACGCCCGCAGTGGACAAATCACACCGTCAGCGTGGATGAGATTTTGGATAGATTCTACAAATAAAACAAAAGGAGGCAACAATGCGTGCCGGATATGCGGTAATTTTTTCGGTTTTAATCTTGGGGGCGCTGTGGGCGCAGTTTGCGGGAACATACGATATATACTCCGCCGGGCAGAAAATCGGCGAATGCACCTTTGAGTTCAAAAAGCATCCGATGGGGTTTGTGCTGAACTCAAAGACCACGATGACGGTCGCCGGCACCCAGACTATTTATGAGGCGGAAACTTACTATGATGTGGGATACCATCCGCAGAACTACTCCCTCAAAATCACCACTCCGGCGGGAAAACAGGAGGTTGAGGGCAAGTTTGAGCGTGGACAGGCGACAATCCGCACAAGTTCGGGAATAAACAGCACCGAACAGACCATAAGTTTCCCCACCAACGGCTACATAATAGACCAGAACATCTTTGCGCACTTTTTCCCGCTGAATTTTGTGGTAAATCCCCGTGTGGGAAATATCCGCTACACAGTCATAGTGCCGCAGTTGATGGCGGTTGAGACCTTAGATGTCGCCAACGAGGAGGAGAGGGAATACGAAGGGGCAAAATGCACCCACTTTATCGGGAAATTGGGCACAACCGATATTGAACTGTGGGTTCGGCAGGACAACTCAAGAATTGTGGGGATTGTGCTGCCCTCGCAAAAGATTGAGGTCAAACTCACACAGGTAAAATCCCTTCAGGAGGAAAGCACCAAACTGCCTGCAGGATACCATCCTATCAAACCCGAGGAACTCTCGGACAAGGATTTTATGAAACCCATTCGCAAGAGCAAAAAGTTTAAGGCGCACATATCGTTTTCGCCCAAGGGCAGACTTGACAGACTTTATCTCAACCGCCGCGCCCAGACCTTTATCGGGCAGATTGACCAGAACACAGTTGACGGCGATGTTGAGGTCAGAAAACTCAGTCATCGTGTGACTCTTGCGGGCGAATGGCCCCCCCACGAACCGCTGGTAACCGACCCGATATTTATGTCCCCGGCGCCGGGAATTGACTCGGATGACTCGCTGGTGATAAAGCGTGCCCAGGCGATTGTTGAACCCGCCCACACAATCTGGGATGCGGCACGGGCTATCAATATCTGGGTCAACAGGAACATCACCTACGATATGGTTCGCTACGGCGCCAAGGACGCCATCATAAAGGGCAGGGG
>JAMOPH010000077.1 GCA_027064665.1 bacterium
TTCTCATCCACCTGTATAATTCCCCACTTGTCCCGGGCGATAAACGGCGCTCTGTCCAGAAACATCCTGTTGGGTCGTGTCCCAAGCGCTTCTATCACCATATCCACATCCTCAAGGACGAAATTACTGCCCTCAATCGGGATAGGTCTGGGTCTACCGCTGGAGTCGGGTTCGCCAAGTTTCATCCTTATCAATTCAATTCCCCGCACCTGATTGAGTTTCTCCAGAATCCTTACCGGGTTGACCAGTTCCATAAACTCCACGCCCTCCTCAAGTGCGTGATGGAGTTCCTCAAGTCTGGCTGGTGATTCCTTTTTGGTCCTGCGGTAAACAATTGTGACCTTTGCGCCGAGACGGCGGGCGCTTCTGGCGGCGTCCATCGCCACATTCCCCGCTCCGATTACCGCAACATGCTTGCCGACCTTGATTGGCGTATCGTATTCCGGGAACAGGTAGGATTTCATCAGGTTCACACGAATCAGAAATTCGTTGGCGGAATAGACGCCTTTGAGTTCCTCGCCGGGGATGCCCATAAACCTTGGTGCGCCGGCGCCGGTGCCGATAAACATCGCATCGTATTTCTCCCGAACCTCCTCGCAGGGAATGTGAAGCCCCACGAAGGTGTTGAGTTTGATTTCCACTCCCAATTCCTCAAGGTATTTGAGTTCGTAGTCAACGATATCCCGAGGGAGACGGAACTCGGGAATTCCATACTGCATCACGCCGCCGGCTTTGTGAAGCGCCTCAAACATAGTGACCTGGTATCCGAGTTTTCGCAGGTCCACGGCGCAGGCGATGCCGGCAGGTCCCGAACCGATAACGGCGACCTTCTGTGGGCGCTCGTGGATTTCGGGCTTGTCCTTGACATTGTTCCTGCGAGCCCAGTCGGCGACGAACGCCTCAAGTTTGCCGATATTGATTGGGTCGCCGACTTTGCCCAACACGCACTTTGCCTCGCACTGGGTCTCCTGCGGGCAGACACGCCCCGTGGCGGCGGGCATCGGGTCATCCTTTTTGAGGATGTAGAACGACCGCTCAAAGTCCCGCTCGGTTATCGCCTTTATAAACCCCGGGATATCAATGTTGACGGGGCATCCCTCAACACAGGTGGGTTTTGGGCACTGCAGACATCTTTGCGCCTCGGCGATTGCCTCGTCCTCATTGTATCCGTAGGGGACCTCCATAAACCCCTTCAGGCGCTCCTCAACGGGGCGCTCCCTCATCGGAACTCTCTCTTTGATTATCTTCTTCCCCATTATTCACCTCTCTTTTGTGCTAAATATCTTTCAAGGGCGATTTTCTCCTCGGAAACATAGGTGCTGTAGCGGTTAATCATAGAATCAAAATCAAGGGCGTGGGCGTCAAAGAAAGGTCCATCAATGCAGGTTAGTTTCATCTCCCCTCCGACGAAGACCCTGCACGCCCCGCACATTCCTGAGGCGTCAATCATCAACTGGTGCGCCTCCACCCAAGTGGGGACATTGTATTTGCGGGTGATTCTCGCCAGTTGCTTGAGTTTGATGAGTTCCCCGCCGGCGTAGACAAAATCAATCTGCCTGCCCTCGGAGAGCCACTGCTTGATGAGGTTGTTGAAGTGCCCCTTTTCGCCGACGGAGCCATCCTTGGTCATAAGATGATGTTCGTCGCAGACATCCTTGTTGAGCGCCCACTCGGGATAGACCTCTTTCTCATCGGCGAAGCACTGGATGTCAATTACATAATTTCCGGCTTCTTTGAGGGCTTTTGCGACGGAATAACTCCAGGCGTGCCCGCAGACAGAATCGGTGGCGACAACCACGGTGCCGTGTTTTTGAATGTTGAGCGGCTGTCCCTGCGGACCAATCACATGTTTTATCGTTCCGCCGACAGGGGTGTCAATCAGTTGGTGAGTGGTTTTTCCGACCTTGCGGATATACATAACAATTGCGTCGCCCTCGGTGGTGCGAACCGACATCGGGATTCTCTCGCCCTTGTCGTGAAGCATCATCACCACAAATTGTCCGGGCTTGATTTTCGCCGCCACCTCGGGCGCCCGAATCGCCACAAGGTAATCCTGATAGTTTAATGGTTCATTCCTCACAATTTCGTGCGCCATTTTACCTCCGAGGTTTTGTTAACTTTTTCTCGTGCATTGCTTCACAATAAAATCATCATTCCAAATTTTGTAAAGCATAAATCTGCACTACCTTATGGTGAATAATTTCACATCAATAACAAATTTAAAACACATAAATGACTTATCTTTTTGTCCCACAATAAAATATGAAGAACCTCTAAAAAACTTCAACTTGAAATCACGCCTAACAGCAATAAAACTATATATGGAGAGAGAAGGAAGGAGGAAAAATGAAACTTAAAAAAGGTTTCACACTGATTGAGTTGATGATTGTGGTCGTGATCATCGGGCTTCTGGCGGCTCTGGCTGTGCCTATGTATCGTAGTGCCACGATAAAAGCCAAACGCTCAGAGGCGAAGATTGAACTCAAACGAATCTGGGAGGCGCTTGAGGAATACAAACTGGACAATGGCGGTATCCCTCTTGAGTGGGATGGCTGGGTTTTGTATGATGCCGGTTGTCCTATGTGGAACTCCAATATCAACGACTGCTGGGATATCCCAGAGGGGCTTTCTCTTTCGCCGATGTCTGGCAAACCACGATTCACCTATGTGATTCACCTCGGCGAGTGTCCCTATGATGCAAACTTTTACACTCTTGGTCCTTTTCGCTATGTTCTTCCCAGTGTAGTTTGGGCATTTTCTGCAGTATGGGGTGGAGATGAACCCGGAGACGATGATGAATACGAGGAAGTGGAACAGTATTACTGGATTTCAGCAGAGCCTTTTGACAGTTGGGATGCTTCCCTGCGGGATACCGACCCTGTAATCCTTGACCAGAATGGCAACATTTTCCAGGTGCCTGCATCTGATTACGGTGGAGGCGAGTTCCCGGCTGATGCACCAATGTGATGGTTAACTAATTATCTCGGTGAAGACACCAAATTTTTAACCAGAGCCGTCAGAGGTTCAAGAGCTTCTTTAAGGGGAGAGGAAAGTGTGTCTCCGATGCGGATTTTCTTCGGGCGCACTGCAAGGACTAACACTTTTGCATCCGGCATAAGCATCCGAAGAAATTCAAAACTTGTGGGACCGTGCGACAGCACCAGCGGCGAACCAAAATCTTCCGGGCGAAAAAAGCGAATTTCCCCCGGCGCGCCGTCAAAAACCACCGCATCAACTATCAAAATTCTATCGTAACCTACTCGTGCTAACTTGCCGTAGTAATTTTCGGGGGCGATGCCGCCATCGTAAATCCGTTCGGCATACGGGGTGCCAGCCAGCGCCGATTTCAGTTCCGCCGCAAAAAATGAGCCAAAACCATCATCGCCGCGCAAGCGGTTCCCTATACCCAAAATTGCCCAGTCCCCGCGCAGAAAATCGCGAAGAGTTCTTTCTATCTCCCCCCAGTCCATCAGAACCACAGATACGGCATAAATTTCCCGTATATACCCAACTGCAAAACCGTCCCTACTATCATCGGAACTGTTATATTGTCGT
>JAMOPH010000078.1 GCA_027064665.1 bacterium
CGAGGACCCGCAGGACCTTCCGCCCGCCGGCGACACCTACGCCTCCGGAATTGAGAGCGTCTATGTCGCCGAGGGACCGGCATTCGGCGTGAACCTTCAGGTTTTCCCGTACGACCCCGCAGGCAATTACCTCTACACGATGACCGACGGCGACGGCGAAAAGACCATCTATGTCAAACTCAAGGACTTCGCCGGCAACTTCTCTGAGGCAAAATCCCGGACGATTATCCTTGACACCGATGCCCCGACAATGCGCAGCGTCACGATTTTTGACATAAATTCTTCCGTGCCGTCGGATACCACCGATTCCGTGCAGGTCAAGGTCTACATTGAGCCCGATCCGGAAAGTTCGCCGTATTATAAGGTTTTCCTGACTGATGACCCCGCCGAGTTGGAGAACATTCCCGAGACCGGTTGGAGAGATTTCGCCGATACGCTCCTGTTCACCTTTGAGGACCTGACCACCAGCGGTTGGGTCTATGTCTATGCGGTCATCAAAGATTCCGCTGGAAATGTGTCCAACGAGGTCTATGACTCCATTTATTACAACGCCAACACACTCAAATATGTGCATCTGGTTTCGTTGAGGGATATTGACGGACCCGACACCACCGGGACATACACCGACACCACCGCAATTTTGATAACCTTCACCTACGGAAGGGACATAGATTCGGTTGCCGTGTGGGACGACCGCACAGGACCGACATTTTACGCTGTCGCCACGCCGACCGCCACAGAGACCACGATAACCATTGAGCACCACTTCAGCGAAGGCGACGGCACAAGATGGATTTACATTCAGGGCAAGATGGAGATTGACCCGATACCCACGCCCGAAGAGTCGCTCGGGATAATTCTGGACACAAGAGACCCGATTCTGCCGGGGTTTGTGGTCAGGGATGCCTCCACCGGATATGACCCCACGGATACCTCCGAGGTCGCCGATTCCGGATACACCAACAACCCCACTGTTGAGGTGGAATTTCTGGACCCGTATGACCCGACAAGCCCGGCGAGTTCGGGAATCTATCACTATCGGCTGACCTGCGGCGATTCCACCGATGACCAGCCCTATTCGGATGTGGTCACCTTCACGATGCCCGATATTGACGCCACCACAGAAATTGTTGGATATGTTCAGGATTCCGCCGGGAACTGGTCGGCGCCGTTTACCCACACCATCGTGCTGGACAGGCACCGCCCGACGATTACCTCGGTCGTGCTTCAGGACAGTGCCTCCGGCGACGAGAACTACACCAGCAGTCTGACCGTGAAGGTGGTCACCGTCGCCGACGACGGCTCTATGGGTGACCCGGCTTATATCGCCTTCTTTGAGGACCCCGACGACTGGCCCCAGAACCTCTACGATAAATGGCAGGACTTTGACAATGTCCTCTACTACACCTTTGAGAACACCGACACCGGCACCAAGACCCTCTATGTTGCGGTCAAGGACCGGGCGGGCAATATCAGCCTTATGGCAAGCGACCAGATTGAATACAGGACATCAATAATCTGCAGTTTCGTTCTGTTTGATGCGGATATGGGCACCACTGCGGTGCATTACACCAACTCCCGCACGGTGGGGGTTCTGTTCCATCCTGTGGGGACTCCGCCGGCGGATTACTTCCTGTCCGAGGATTCTGTCGCCGAGTTTGACTGGCGCCCGTATCCTTCTGATGGGATGACCACCTTCACCGTCTCGCCGGGCGAGGGCGAAAAGGTGGTCTATGGATGGCTTCGCTCGGTGTCCTACATCGTTTCGCCGAGGGCTGAGGCGCACATAGTTCTTGATGAGACCCAGCCGGAACTTCCCGAGGGCTTCTCCCTGTGGGACACCACCAGCACCGAAATTTGGCCCACGGTGTTTAAGGCGCATATGGGATGGTCCAACGAGGTGTATGTGTATGCCTCAATCCGGAGTGCGGTGGACAACCTCTCCGGCGTGAGTTATCTGCACTTTTTGGGACCGTTTGAGGACCACCTGTGGGCGCCAAGACCCTATACGCCGATTGAGGGTGGAATAATGGTTACCTATCCCAACGACAGCGTGCAACTTATCCTTGACGGCACCGAGGGAAGTTTTGATATCATCGGCGGTGCCTCAGACAACGCCGGAAACTGGAACGACATCGTCGTCCACGGTGGATACGACACAATCCCGCCCGCTCTGGCGATGAGACCGTTCACCTTTGACAATCCGGACACTCTGCCGTCGCACATTCCGCTGACGATAACCGATGACCCCGACGGCGGTCATCTGTGGAAGGTGTGCTATCACATCACTCCGCCGGACACCATCGTCTGTGCGGAATACGACGAGACCTGGGGAACCTATCCCGATTTCAATGTCTACTTCCCGGGAGTTGAGTTCCTGTCGCCGGACACGATGTATTTCGTGGAGATTGTTGCGGTGGATTCTGCCGGGAATCCCAGCAACCTGATAAACTGGTTCCCGGGCAAGTTTGAGTTCTTCGTGGTTGACCCCCACGACACCCTTGACAGCGAGTTCACCGGCACCGATACTGTTCTGACCGTGGTCAATGCCGACCGCCAGCCCGATTCTATGCGCTTTGCGGCGGATTCGGCGAATCTTATGCACACCGATTGGATTCCGTTTAACCGGATTGACACCTTTGTGTTCTCCAGTTTGACCAACGAGATGAAATATGTCTATGCCCAGTTCAAGTTCGGGGAATATGCCACGCCGGTGAGGGTGGATTCTATATTCCTCGATACGATTCCGCCGACGGTGGACCGTGTTGACGCCTATGACCCTGAAACCGGCGATCCCAACTGGTCAAGTTCGCAGACGGTAAAAATTGTCGCCACCAACCCGCAGGACACTCCGCCGGGGGTTGTCTATGCGTTCAGGGTGTCCGAATCGCCGAACTTTGACTACAATACCCAGATTGTCCTGATGGATGAGAACTTCAGCGGGCTGTATACTGTTGCCGATGAGCCATATCATCCTCAGCCGGGCGACCCGCAGGATTTGGTGGATGCGCTTATGGCTGGTGCGAGGATGCTGTATGTTCAGGTTCTGGACAGGGCGGAAAACGCCGCCCCCACAAAGACCACTAAAATCGTCGTGGACTGGGACCAGACCGAGGTCATAAACTTCCCCAACCCGTTCAATCCCGAGGAAAGACCCACATACATCCGTGTGAAGGCGAAAAATCCGGGCGCTACGGTCAAGGTTAAGATATACGATATGTTCGGCAATCCCGTGTGGGAAACGGAATACACTCTCAAGTCCGATTCCCGTGAGGCTGATATCCGCTGGGACGGCAAAAACTCCAACGGCGATATAGTGGGCAACGGCGCCTATATCTGCGTGGTGGATTTCGGCGACAAAGTGGTCAAGCGCAAAATTGCTGTGTGGAAAGGGGAATGAGAACAATCAATAATTTACGATAGAAGGGGGCAATGTCTATGAGGCGTGTTAGTTTAATAGGGATAACGATTGTGGTGTTTGCCGGGGTGATTTTCGCCCAGTTCGGGCAAGCGGGGGATTTTCTCAGGTTC
>JAMOPH010000079.1 GCA_027064665.1 bacterium
TATAAAATTGCCTTCGTCCGTTTTATCAGTACCGTATAAATGTGTCCAGCCAGCGCTGGATAACGAAAATGATAGAGCAATAATGTATAGGAACAATTTAGATCTTATTTTTAACCTCCTTATTTTTAGGAAAAAAGGGGGCGGGACTACCCACCCCCTTTACGATTTTTTATTTTAGAAGCAGAATTTCTTTTGAAACCGAGAATCCGTTTGACGCTTTAGTTTTCACCAGATATATCCCGCTGGACACCGGAGTACCGTTGTTGTCTTTACCATCCCACTTGAAATAGTTAACTCCTGACTTGAGTTCCCCGGAGTAGAGTTTTCTTACAAGTTGACCTCTCAGCGAGTAGATTTCTATTTCGCCGTATTCGTTCTCAGGAAGCGTAATTTCGATGGAGATTTCAGAGTTGAACGGATTAGGATATGCCGAAATCTTCATATCTTGCGGTCTTACCGGTATCTGTTTTACCCAGGAGACATTGCCTAAGGAATCGGTTTTGACCACCAGAACATCTCTTTCCGCCGCAGGGTTTGGGTCATCTCGGGAGGAACCGACGAGAATAAAGCCGCCATCGTCGGTCAGATCTAAATAGTTTATTTCTTCTATTCTGCCAAAGTCCAAATAATTCCCCCAAAGTACAGTACCATACATATCAATTTTTATTACCCCAACATCTGCGTCGCGATAAGTTCCTGCTATTACAAAATCACCGCTGGGAAGTTGTTTAATGGAGTTACCTTCCATAATTGAAAGGGTAAAAATAGTCCGGTTTACGAGTATATCTCCACTTTGAGAAATAATAGTGAAGTGTGGATACGGTTCAAATAGATACATAGAAGAGGTGAACCTGTAGGCTGTTCCAACGATGGCAAAAGCGGAATCATCATTCGTTTTTATAATTTCGTTCAAAGAAGTGCTAAAGAGTTCCCCCCTTATGATTTTCGTCCATAAAGTATCATCCATAGTCGCAGAAAAACCTACAACCAACCCGTATGTAGAATTCATATGTGGAGTTTCATAAGTAGAATCAACTGCAGTGGCTATTCCCAGTATTCCCTGTGAAAACACTGATAAATTCCCGGGATAAACCACAGTATGAGTTGAATCAGTTAGAAAGGAAAAATACCCCACAGTATCCCAGGTATCATTTAGGGAAAGCCCCCATACTTTTTGATATGCCAAACCAGATGGACCATAGGAACAACCAAATAAAACGAGTTCCCCTGATGGAGTTCTTTCTATATCGTAACATTTTGAAAGGCTATCACCAAATACCTTTTCTTCTATGATTTCTCCACTGGAATTAATAGTAAGACAGTATATGTTACCCATAGTGGCAGTTATACCCCAATTAGAATGTAAACCCTCTATCAAGATAGTATCGCCATCTATCAGAGCAGAGAAACCGCCTTCCATATGATCGCTACCATATTGATTTGTCCACAACAGATCTCCGTTTTCATTTATTTTTATCACATATACATCCCCAGAGGAATCCACTGTCGCTGGGCTATGAGGATTGAAAGTTGTGCCTACTATTATATATTCAGATTCCCCAACCTGTTTAACAAACATCCCATAATCAGTGTGCTCGGTGCCATAATTATGATACCAACCCGCAGATAACAACCCTATAGCCATTATTATAATCGTTATGATGCGTTTCATCTATCCCTCCTTTATTAACTAATCATAAACTCTCTGCCGAACGCACTCAGGAGGGGGTGGTCTGCTCAATCTGTCTGTCTGTCATTTTACCTCTTTAATACAATAATATAAATTTCACAATAAGGAGTCAAGGCGAAATCTATGAGGCAATGACCGCTTTACTAACATAGTATCCAGGGGTTGGGAGTTGGATGAGGCGGGATACATCCACAGGGGGCAGTGTTGCTATGTGGACTGGTGCCTCGGAATAATGTGCTCTGAGCAACTCAAGCGGTGTCTTTCCACATCTTCCGCGGTTTTTTGCGCAATATGTTGAAATATGCCTGATAGGTTATCGCTTTCCCGTAGAAATCTGATTGAAATGCCAAATTTTTCGCATACCTGACCTGTATCTTATTGCCTGACTTCGGAATTGTGAGATGATAACTTATCATCGGCGTTCTCCTTTTGGGGACGGTTTTTTCCCAAAACAAAATCTAATCCAAAGAACGCCGAAAAGCCAGCAGATGACTCATCTGCTGGCTCGTTTATCCTGCTCACCAATTTCTGAGAAACGACCTCACTTACCCAACCTAACTTAACGGCCGATAACTGGATACCATATAGGTAAACTCTCCATTTTGCCGCAGGGAACTTACTCTATCACTTCCCCGCCGTAGTAGTCCTGAAGCGCCTCGGGAATTCTTACCGTTCCGTCGGGGGTTTGGTATGTTTCTAAAAGAGATATAATCAGTCGGGGGAGCGCCACTCCGCTTCCGTTGAGCGTGTGGACATAGCGGGGCTTTCCGCCTCCCTTCGGGCGGAAGCGGGTGTTCATCCGGCGCGCCTGAAAATCCGTGAGGTTGGAGACCGACGATACCTCAAGCCATTTGCCCAATCCCGGCGCCCAGATTTCTATGTCGTAGGTCTTAGCGGAAGCGAAGGTCAAATCGGCGGTGGAAAGCAGGACAATCCTGTAGGGCAGTCCAAGAAGTTTGATGACCCGTTCGGCGTCGGACAACAGGTCCTCAAGTTCCTCGTAGGATTTATCGGGATGGACGATTTTGACCAGTTCCACCTTGTCGAACTGGTGAAGGCGCATCAGCCCGCGGGTTTCGGCGCCATAACTTCCAGCCTCACGGCGGAAACATGCGGTGTAGGCGCAGTAATATTTGGGCAGGTCATCCTCTGCCAGAATTTCGCCCCGGTGAAGATTTGTCAGCGGAACCTCCGCGGTGGGAATTAGAAAATAATCCTCCCTGTCAAGGTGATACATATCGTCCTCAAGTTTGGGCAGTTGCGCGGTGCCGACCATAGAGTCGCGGTTGACCAGATACGGCGGGGTGACCTCGGTGTATTTGCCGTCTCTGGTGTGAAGGTCAATCATAAAGTTGACAAGCGCTCTCACAAGCCGGGCGCCCCTGCCCACAAACAGCGGGAAAAACGAGCCGGTGATTTTCGCCGACCGCTGGAAATCAAAAAGATGGAGTTTTTCGTTCAGTTGTAGGTGGTCTCGGGGTTGGAAGTCAAATTTTGGCAGTTCGCCTTCGGTTCGCACAATCTGATTGTCCGCCTCGCTTTCGCCCTCTGGCACCGATTCGTGGGGGATGTTTGGCACGGTCAGAAGAAGGGCGTCTAATTGGCGCTGGACATCGGACAGTTTCGCCTCAACCGATTTGACCTCGTCCGAAATTTTTTTTGCCTCCGCGCGCAGTGAGGAGACATCCCCGCCCTTTTTGGCTAATTTGCCAATTTCTGCGGAGATTTCGTTGAGTTTGCGGCGAAGTTCGTCCCTTTCGGCGACATAGATTTTTCTTACACGATATAGATCAACTATTCTATCAACATTATCTCGCTCTCTTTTTAGTGCG
>JAMOPH010000080.1 GCA_027064665.1 bacterium
TCTCCGGAAGGATATATCCTATCACGAACATACCGACTCCTACTGTGACCGCAATCCACGCCAGACCGACCACCACAGCGTGAAGACGCTGTGTGAATTTTTTGGATTCTTTCAGGTTCACATACACCGCCAGCAGGAAGCCGATGGACAACTGCACCACTCCGAAGGCGACGGATATGGCGAAAAATTCCATAATATCGTCAAGGGGGTCAAACAGTTTGAGCCGCAGTGCGAGCGCCGCCAGACCTGTTGCCTGTTCAGGCGGGGGAAGTTTTATTCCGAAATAACCGCCGGTTATAATTCCGGCGATTATGGTTGAGATTCCCACATAGAGTATGAGGCGCAGGAATTTGCGTGTTCCGGGCTGGCGGAATTTAGAAAGTCCGACGATGGCGCCGAGGGTCAGAAGCAGTCCGTAGCCGGCGTCGGTGAGGCACAGCCCGAAATATATTGCGAAAAACGGCGCCACAAACGGCGTTGGGTCAACCATACCCTTGCGTGGGCGCCCGTAGAGGTCGGTTATCACCTCAAATGCCTCAATGAAGAACGGGTTTTTCAGCGCCACCGGCGGCTCGTCCTCGGGGAGTATCGGCAGTTCCATCACCTCAATCGTGTCAAAGGCGGTCTCCAGACGGCGCTTGAGTTTCGGGAACTGCTTTTTTGGCACCCATCCCTGAAAGGCAAAGGTTCTTTCGGTGCGGTCGGCGGAATCCAAAAGGCGGTATTCCTCAAGCAGTTGCTCAAAGTGGTCGCCCAAAACCCACAGCGAGATAAGTTTGTCCGCAAAACCGCGCACTTTTTCGGCGATTGAGTCCATCTCTTTGCGGGCGGCGGAGATTTTCTCTCTCAATGCCGCTATCTCCTCGGCGGCGGTTTTAGTGAACTGCTTGGGCACCCAGTGGGTGAACTCCACCTTTGCCAAGAGTCCTTCCACCCATTCTGCTATGGAGTTGTGATACACCACCACGACATACATTCCCTCATACGCCCGGCTGACCTCATACCAGTAGAGCAGGGGCTGTTCAATCACCTCGTGTTCAAAGGTTTCTATGGACTGGGTGGGAATCATCCCCATTCTGATGCGGCAGTGTTTTGTGTCGTGCATAAGTTCGAGGGGGGCGGGAAGGCTTTCCCACGGCGCAAGGATATTTATAAGTCCTTCCCAGCGGGAGACACTGCTGGCAAGTTGGTCGTAGCGGGATTTGAGTTTTTCCACCTCAGCGAGGAATGGCTCGTAGTCAAAGTTTTTCACGATATCAAGCGCCTGTTCGGGGGAGAGTGTGGGTTTTTTAGGCGGCTGTTCAAGGAAACGAATGATGAACCCGGCGGCGGAATCCACACGGCGCACAAGGTTCTCAATCTCATACGATTTTTCCGCAGTCTCGGTGGACATCGGCGTGATGTGGACAACTCCCTCCCGGCGGATAGCGTCCATTATGCGGGCGCTTTCGGGGGCATAGCCGATTATCCCCACCTTTGTCATCGGAACCACTGCCATTATAACTCCTTGATTACCATTTCAACCACCTGTTCCACCCGACTATTGAAAGACTCTGAAAGACGCTTAATTTCCTCTTCAATTTCGGCGGACATTTTCTCAATTTCGGGCTGGGCGTCCTTTTCGCCCTCCTTTTGCGCCTGCTGGATAATGCGCTCAACCTCGGCGGAAAGTTCCTCCTTGAGTTGTTCAATTTCCTCCCGCTTTTGCGCCAGAGAATTTTTCGCATCAATTTCCGCCTGTGCGATAATTTTTTCCGCCTCATCTTCCGCCTGCTTTATTTTCTCCACCACCTCGTTCATATCAACTCCTTGTGAACAGGTTATGAACAGGTTATCAACACTTTGTTGATAACTCAATCCTCCTTCCCCTCTTTTTTATCAACATTCATCTGACTTCTGCCGTTGAAAAGAGCGCCCTCCTCAATCACTAAAACTTGAGTGGTTATATCGCCGAAAACCTTTGCAGTTGATGTCAAATGAACTCTCTGCGGGGCGATAAGGTTCCCCACAATTTTCCCGGCAATATGTGCGCTTTCGCATTTCACCGTGGACGCCTCAATCTCGCCCTTCGCACCCACCGTCAGATGACCCCGGGCGAAAAAACCGCCCTTTATAACCCCATCAACCCGCACACTCCCGGGGATATTTATCTGCCCTTCAATCTGTGTCCCCTCGCCGATTATTGTGTTTATGTGGCGGGCGTCGTCGCCCTCCTGTGTCCTGTTCAAAAACCACATAACTGTTTAAATAATCAAATCACAAGTCATTTGCAAATAATTTTTTTCGGGATGAAATGGCAAATTCATCAATAATTTCCCAGAACAAAGGGAGATTTCCCGGCTCATCACAATCGGCTGATGCAAAAGTGATTCAATCCAAACTGCCGACCTCCGCCTCAACCGCCTCAAGAATCTCGCCCGAGCGCACAAGTTCTTTCATCCTGTTGTGGTATTCGGCAAGGACTTTATCCTCGTCAAGGAACGGGACATATTTTCGGATGACCTCCTTCGCTTTGCGGGTTCCTCTGCCGGGAGTGAAACCGCGCAAATCAAGGGCTTGAGCCGCCGCCATAAACTCAATCCCGATAATTCCGTAGGCGTTTTCAAGAATCGTCTGGTTTTTGAGGGCAGTGTTCATCCCCATTGAGACGAAATCCTCCTGGTCGGCGGCGGCGGGAATTGAGTGAACCGACGCCGGCGCCGAAAGGAGCCTTTGCTCAACCACAAGCATATCGGCGGTATACTGGGAGAGCATCATCCCGCTCATAAGCCCCGGCTTTGTGGACAGAAACGGCGGGAGACCCCGGCTCAACGCGGGATTGACAAGGCGGTTGAGCCTCCGCTCGGAGATTACACAGACCATCGTCACCGCGGCGCCGACCATATCCATCGGCAGAGACACCGGCGTGCCCTGGAAATTGGAGCCTGTGATTGTCAGGTCGTATTCGGGGAAGAACACCGGGTTGTCGCCGACGCCGTTGAGTTCGGTTTCCACCTGTTTCCACGCCCATTCCACGGCGTCGCGCGCCGCCCCGATAACCTGCGGCGTGGAGCGCATTGAATACGCATCCTGAACCCGCGGCTTGTAGTCGTATCTGCCCTCCAAAAGGTCGCTTCCCTGCACGACCTTCATTATCGCCTTCGCCGAGCGCACTGCGCCCTCAAACCCGCGCACCTGCTGAATTCTGACATCATAGTGAGTGAAATTTGCCAGAAGCGCCTCAAGGGTCATCGCGGCGGCGATTTCCGCCTGCTTGAGGAACCGCTTTATATCATACAACTGCAGGGCGCTCAGCGCGGTAAGGACATTGGCGCCGTTGATTGTGGCAAGGCCATCGCGAGCCTCAAGCCCGGGGATTGGGATTCCGGCGCGCTCCATCGCAACTTTTCCGGGGAGCCGCTCGCCCCCGTAATACGCCTCGCCCTCGCCCATAAGCACCAGAGCGATTTGAGCCATCGGGGCGAGGTCTCCGCTGGCGCCCACCGAACCCTTCTGATACACCACCGGCGTCACAACGCCG
>JAMOPH010000081.1 GCA_027064665.1 bacterium
AAGGCAAGTATAACCCACCCCTCGTGCTTGAACTCGTCTATGGGCTCATAGGGAACGGTGGTCGTGATGTATTTGCCGTGGTATTTCATCCCGCCGCAGCCGAAGATGACAAAACCCACACCCAGAACGAGCACCATCGCCAGAAAAACTTTCATCATATCCTGCGCCCTGTCGGTTCTCTCTGCCCTCATTTTTTCCTCCCGGGTTTTTGCCACGGCAACATTTTTTAATCATCCCGCCCCGGACAGCGCCGTTATAAATGTATTGTTCTCCGGAAATTCTGCAAGGGATTTTATTCCACCTGGTCAACAATTCCCACGATGCCGGCATCAGCGGGAATTTCTCTTTTGGGTATGCACAGTGTAGCCTCACGAGCCGCCACCCAGAAGACAATCTGCCCCTCTTGGGCGCCAACGCCATCGGCGGCGACAATCCTGCGCCCGGTGGAATTGAGTTTTTCGTCAAGAACCTCAATCACATACAGTTTCACGCCCTCAAGTTTCGGGTCCTTGCGGGTGCAGTAGAGTTTTCCAACGACCCTCCCCAATTTCATAATCTCATCCAATGTGGGTGGTTATGGAAAATATCAGATACGAGCCCAAAAGATAAAATCCCAAAATTGCAAGGGCATCAAGCCCGAGATACAGAAAACTTTTCCGCGAGCGATAGACCACGCCCATAATTGCGATTGTGGTCATAGCGATGGCGAACCCGGCGGAGACTATGTGATGCGGCTGAACCATCGCCAAAATACTTTCCTTCCCCGAGACGAATTCCATCACAGGGATGAGAACGACATTGAATGTGTTGCTGCCGAAAAGGTTTGCCACAGCCATATTCACCGCACCGATTTTGTATGCGCTTATGGAGACCACCACCTCGGGCAGAGATGTAATCAGTGCAACGATGATAGTTCCCACGAAACTGTTGCCGAGGACGATTTTGGTTGAGCCAATGGTAATTTCCCTTGATGCCAGTTCCTTGGCGAACCCAATCAGCATAATCCCCATAACGATTACCACGGCAGCGGAGAGGGAAAATTTTAAGATTACCTTGCGAAGGTCTTTTTTGTTGGGACGCCTCATAAACTCCTCATCGGAGACCGTGCTCTGCTCGGCGCGGTAGGAGATATACACCCCGATAATCCATCCGAGTAAAATGAGCATACTGAAAATCCATCCCCATACTGAGGCAGGATTGCCGCTGCCTGAGGCAGCGTGGGCTTTGAAGAAGTTCGTCACGGAAATTCCGGTGGCAGCGATTGCCATCAAAAAAATCCCCAGTGCCGCCGGAAGGACTTGTGTTGCGCTGACCGAAAGCAAAACAGGTCCCGGTCCCTGCAGAAAATCCAGTATCGCGATTATGAACATATTGAACATATTGCTTCCGAAAATGTTGCCCACACCCATATCCGGAGCCTTAACCACCGTAGCGGTTATTGACGAAGCAAGTTCAGGGATGGAGGTTATTGTCGCCAGAAGAATCATCCCCACCCACGAACTGGAGAGCCCTGAAATCTCGGCAAGTTTGTCCCCATAGACGGAAAGTTTGGCGCCGGCATAGACTATCACCGCCCCTGTCAGCGCCGTGCCAAGGAGAATGTATCCCGTCGGCTTAATCCCGTGTATCCAATCAAACAATCCAAACATTGCTTTTCCCCGACTCCAAGTTAAATTCCCACCCCCGGATGTCAACTTTTTATCTTGATTTTTTCAGCCCCCTGCGATAATTTCCCATCAAAAATTAAAACAAATCCCCGGGAGAATAAAATGAAAAAATTCTACATCACAACTCCGATATACTATGTGAACGACAAGCCCCACATCGGGCATTCATACACCACGGTCCTGGCGGATGTTCTGGCGAGGTATCATCGGCTTTTCGGCGAGGATGTCTTTTTCCTCACCGGCACCGACGAACACGGGCAGAAGGTCGCCCAGTCCGCAAAAAAAGCCGGCATCTCGCCCAAGGAACACTGCGACAAATACTCCGCCCGCTTCAAGGAGATGTGGAAGAAACTCCACATAGAGTATTCCCGCTTCATCCGCACCACCGACCCGGACCACATCGCCGTGGTGCAGAAGGCACTTCAGAAACTCTACGATCAGGGCGATATCTACAAGGGCACCTATGTGGGATGGTATTGTATCCCCGACGAGCGCTTCTGGACCGAAAAGGACCTGGTTGACGGCAAATGCCCCGAATGCGGACGCCCAGTTGTCAAACTTGAGGAGGAAAATTACTTCTTCAAGATGAGCAAATATCAGGATTGGCTGATAGATTACATAGAAAAGCACCCGGAATTTATCCAGCCCGATTTCAGGCGCAACGAAGTTTTAGGATTTCTGCGGAAACCACTCAACGATTTGTGCATATCCCGCCCGAAAAAACGCCTTTCGTGGGGAATAGAACTGCCGTTTGATAGGGATTATGTAACCTATGTGTGGTTTGATGCGCTCCTAAATTATGTCTCCGGCGTGGGATTATATTCGGATGACGAGAAATTCAACTACTGGTGGCCCGCAGATTATCATCTAATCGGCAAGGACATCCTGACCACCCACTCGGTCTATTGGCCCATAATGCTTAGGGCGCTGGGGATAGAGATGCCCCGGACGATTTTCGCCCACGGCTGGTGGATGGTTGCAGAGCAGAAAATGGGCAAGTCGCTGGGCAATGCGGTTGACCCCGCGGTGCTGGTGGAAGTCCTCGGTCCCGACAGACTGCGGTATTACCTTATGCGCGATATGGTTGTCGGGCAGGATGCAAATTTTTCCCTTGAGGGGATGGTCCAGCGGCTGAACAACGACCTGTCCAACGATCTGGGCAATATGCTCGCCCGGGTGACGAATATGGTCGCCGCATATTTTGAGGGCAAACTTCCCGCGCCCTCGGACGAACCCGACACCGAGACCATCAAACTGCGCGAGTTTATCGCCGATCTGCCCGATCAGGTGGTTGAGAAAATTGAGGCGGTCAGAATTCACGAGGCGTTAGAGACGATAAATGGGGCAATCCGTGCGGCGAACAGATACATTGAAACCACCCAGCCGTGGCAGTTGGCTCGCGAGGGCAACACCGAACTTCTGGGCACGGTGCTCTACACCGCAACGCAACTTCTGGCAAAAGCCGGAATTCTGCTTTTCCCTGTGATTCCCGAGAAGAGCCGGCAACTTCTGGATGCGATAGACTACCGCGGGGAAATCAGCATAGCGGCGGTGCGCCGGGATGAACTTATCCCGCCGGGGGCGAATATCGTAAAGCCGCCGTCGCTTTTCCCGCGCCTGAAAATTGAGGATGTGGAGAAAAAATTAGGCGTCGGCGTCGCTCAACCTGTGAAGGAAGCGCCGCAGAAAAAATCCCCAAAATCCGCCGAGGGAATTATCACCGTTGACGAACTTTTCCGGGCGAAGTTGGTGGTGGGAAAAGTCCTTTCGGCGAAAAAGGCGCCCAACGCCGACAAACTTCTGCTTTTGGAAGTGGATATCGGCACGGAAAAGCGCAATTTAGTGGCGG
>JAMOPH010000082.1 GCA_027064665.1 bacterium
CCACCGGTTATTATGAGTTAACTCTGCCGGCTGGCGAGTATGTGTTCGGTGCAACCCATTGGCTCTATTTCCCGTGGTTCTACGAGGACCACACAAATCCGCTTGAGGCTGACCCGTTCGTCGTGGGCGGCGATATCTCCTACGATATTGAACTGACGCCGCTTGCTCCGGGTGTCACCCACGAGGTCACTGGCGTGGTCACCGATGCTCTCACCGGCGAGCCCATTGAGGGCGCTATGGTGGCGTTTATCCCCGAGACCTTCCACTGGGGTGGTTCTCATATGCCCAGATTGTTCGCTGTCACCAATGCCGATGGCGAATACACCGTTGATGTGCCCGAGGGCGATTACATCGCTCTGGCTGCCGCTCTGGAGTATATCCCCGAGTTCTATGACGATGCTCTCCTGTGGACCGATGCCACCACAATCACCGTTGACTCCGACCTTTCCGGCATCAACTTTGACCTTATGCCCGTCGTGTTTGATACCACCGGATTTGACATCGGCGGCGTGGTCTTCGGCGACAGTTTGCTCGATTCCACCGGACTGTTCCGTGCTGCGACAACCGCTCCGCTGGCGGGTGCCCGCATCTACCTGATGCAGGATGGTATCCCCAAATACTCCGCAATCACCGACGACGAGGGCAACTTCTCCATCACCGGAATTACACCCGGCACCTATCAACTGTATGCCGACAAGTATGGCTACCTCAACGAGACGCTGGTGGTTGACGGTCCCGGCACCTACAATGTGACCCTTGAGAAGACCACGCTGGGCGTCGGCGAGAAATCCGTCCCGGTGGCGCTGAAGATTTCCGCTGCGCCGAACCCGTTCAACGCCGCGGTGAACATCTCCGTCTCCGTGCCCGCTGGCGAGCACTTCACCCTCAACATCTACGACAACACCGGTCGCCTGGTCAGGACGCTCTACTCCGGTGAGAGCACCGGCAACCTCAACATCACCTGGGATGCTTCCAGCGCCGTCTCCGGCAACTACTTCGTGGTGCTCCACTCCAACTCCGGCGTCAGCGTGGAAAAGATTGAACTGGTCAAGTAATGCCTCGGTGCCACCCCCTGCAGAAAACCCCGCCCAAGAATGGGCGGGGTTTTTTATTTTGTGAACCGCACGCCGCTTTCTGGGGAAGCAGTTTTACATCGGACGGACTCTAACTCTTGCGAATTTTGCCGAAGGGAATTTTGAAAAAATCATCTCGGGGCAACATTGGGGTCAAAGTTGGACAGAAAATCATTCATAAACTCGGCGTATCTGCCCTCTAAAATTGCCTCGCGGGCTTTTCTCATCAGTTCGGCGAAAAAATACAGCGAATGATGGGTTGCCAGATACGGTGCCAGAAGTTCCCCGGCGACGAAAAGATGGCGGATATATGCCCTCGTGTAGTTTCGGCAGGTGTAGCATCCGCAGTTGGGGTCAATCGGGCGGATATCCTCGGCATAATATGCCGCCTTGAGGGACATTTTCCCCGCCCAGGTGTAAACCGATGCGTTTCGGGCGTTGCGGGTCGGCAGGACACAGTCAAACATATCGGCGCCAAGCGCCACCGCCCGCACCAGATCCTCGGGCTTGCCCAACCCCATCACATAGCGGGGCTTTTCGGCGGGCATCATCGGCAGAAGATACTCCAGCACTTCAAACATAAGTTCTTTGGGCTCGCCCACCGACAGCCCGCCGACGGCATACCCCGGAAAATCCATAGATAGAATCTGTTCCGCCGAAATTTCCCGCAGATGGCGGTAGACCCCGCCCTGAATTATCCCGAAGAGTGCAGGGGCGGTCTCGGGGTTTTTGTCCTCGTTGAGGAGTTGAAGCCATCGCTCCCGACCGCGGCGCGCCCAATCGGTCGTCCTGCGCACCGCCGCCGCAACCTCGTCCTCTGTGGCGGGATAGTCCGTGCACTGGTCAAAACTCATCATAATGTCCGGGCGAAGCGCAAACTCCACCTCAATCGCCTTTTCCGGCGTGAAAAAGTGATAACTCCCATCGTGGTGCGACTGGAAAAGCACGCCCTCATCGGTGATTTTGCGCAAATCGGACAGGGAGAACACCTGAAACCCGCCGCTGTCGGTCAAAAAGGCGCGGTGCCAGCCGGTGAATTTGTGCAGTCCGCCCAGTCGCGCGATAAGTTCGTGCCCCGGGCGAAGATACAGATGATATGTGTTCGCCAGCACGATGCGGACATCAAAGTCCACAAGGTCGCGCCAGGGCATAGTTTTGACGGTGCCCTGGGTACCAACGGGCATAAACACCGGCGTGAGGACATCGCCGTGGGGGGTGTGCAGAACTCCCGCCCGCGCGCCGGTCTTTGGGTCTTTCGCCTGCAGTTCAAATTCCACCATAACCTTGAAAGTAAACCGCCGGGGCAAAAATTTCAAAGGATTTTGTCAGGACAGGTTTCTCACCAGCGCCGAGACGACCGCGCCGTAGAAGAGGGAATACTGCGGGTTTCGGGCGGTGTCCTCGCCGAGGCGTGAGATTTCCCTCACCAACTGTGCCGCCCGTTCCTGCGAGGAATTTTTTTTCGCCGCCGCGGCGATGATTTCATCCATATCGCGGTTCACCGTCTCCCCGCCGGCACACTTGACCATTATATCCCTGCTCGCCGAAAGCAGAACCTTCAAAAGCGTTGAGGCATAGTCAATGCTTTTGGGCGCGGAGTTTACCCATTCCCACAGCGGCAGAATTTTCCCCTCAACCGCCCATTCAAGCAGGGCTTTTGCCTCATCTCTGATTGCCCTGAACTCCGGCGAGGCGAACCTGACAGATTCCGCCAGACTTCCACCGCCCAGCGCAGCAAGTTCTGCCGCCCTGTCAGGGGGAAGTTCCAGTTTTTCCTGAAGGAAGTGCGCAATCTGCTCCGGTTTGAGGGCGTTGAACTTCACAATTTGCGTGCGCGAAAGAATTGTGGGCAGGATGGAGTCGGCGCGGTGTGTGGTCATAATGATGTGCGCTCCGGGCGGCGGCTCCTCAAGGGTTTTGAGGAATGCGTTTGCCGCCTGTATGTTCATCGCGTGGGCATCGGCGATTATCACAAATTTCCCGCCCGGTGTTCCCGCCGGCGTTGACAGAAATTTCTGCACCTCGCGGACCATATCTATCAATATCCCCGCCTGCTGGGCAAATTTTGGGCGCTCGTAGGGAAACTCCCTGAATTTCTCATACGCCTCGGCGAGTTTCGCCTCGTTTTCCCATACGGATTTAGGCATAGGGAACAGAATCATAACATCGGGGTGGTCCCAGTTGGCGATATTGCGGCAGGAGCGGCACCGCCCGCAGGGGGCGCCGTCGTCGGTTCTGTCGGTGCACTTGAGGAACCTTATCCACTCCAGCGCGCACGCGAATTTCCCCACTCCATACGGTCCCACAAAAAGATACGCCGACCCCACGCGCCCTGTGGCGTAGGTCTGCCACAGAAATTCCCTCGCGCCCGCGTGATGTTCAAAACCGCGGCAGAATCCCGCCGGAATTTTTGCCCCCTCGCTCATCTTCCCTCACA
>JAMOPH010000083.1 GCA_027064665.1 bacterium
GACCACAAAAACCCCACAAAGGTGGTTATAGTGGATAAGGAGGGCAACAGGCACGAGGTTCGGTTGCCCAGCGCATTTATCTCCACCACTGTGGGGCGGGTGATTTTCAATCAGATCGTCCCGAAGGAATTGGGATTTGTGAACCGACTGCTCAAAAAGGGCACGCTGAAGGAATTGATTTCCGAGGCTTACGATGTCGTGGGACTCAAACGCACGGTGCGTTTTCTGGATGACCTCAAAAAGTTCGGTTTTGAGGCTGCCACCAACGGCTCAATCTCCATCGGTATGGATGATTTGATACCCCCGCCGGATAAGGAGGAATTGGTTAGCAAAGCCCGCAAGGAAGTGCAGAAAATTATGGATATGCGTCGGCGGGGAATTATCACTGAAAAGGAAAGATATAACAATGTCATCAATATCTGGTCCAAGGCGCAGGAGGCGATAACAGAATCCCTGTTCAGGACACTGCAGCAGCACAACCACGGTATGAACCCGCTGGCGATGATGGTGGATTCGGGGGCGAGGGGAAGCCAGGACCAGATTCGTCAGTTGACCGCCCTGCGTGGGTTGATGTCCAAGCCGCAGAAGCGAATGACCGCTCAGGCTATCATTGAAACGCCCATTCTGTCCAGTTTCCGTGAGGGACTTTCGGTGATTGAATACTTTATTTCCAGCCACGGACAGCGCAAGGGTCTGGCAGATACCGCACTCAAGACCGCTGACGCCGGGTATCTGACCAGAAGGCTGGTGGATGTCGCTCAGGATGTGTATATCTCCGAATACGACTGCGGAACTATCCGTGGCGTTTACAGGTCTGCGCTCAAGGACGGTGAGAAAGTTATCATCCCGCTCAGGGACAGGATTGTGGGGCGGTTCACCGCTGAGGATGTCTACGACCCGGTCACCGGTGAGTTGATTATCGGCGCTGACGAGTATATCACTCCCAAAATTGCAAGATTGATTGAGGACAAGGGGATTGAGTCCGTCAAGATTCGCTCGGTTCTTACCTGCGAGGCAAAACACGGTGTGTGTGTCAAGTGCTACGGTATGGATATGGCTACCCGTGAACTGGTCTCCATAGGCGAGGCGATTGGGATTATCGCCGGGGAAAGTATCGGAGAGCCCGGAACCCAGTTGACCCTGAGGACTTTCCATATCGGTGGTATCGCCGCCGCCGGAACCGAACAAACCCAGGTGGAGACGAAATACTCTGGAGTAGTGATTTACGACAGGCTCAAGGTTATCCCGGACCCTGACGGACAGGCAAAGGGAGTTGTGATGAACCGCACCGGTGCACTCATCGTCATTGACGAGCAGGAAATCCAGCATAAATACGAGGTGCCCTACGGCGCAAAATTGATGGTGGAACACCATCAGAAGGTGAACAAGGGCGATATACTCTACGAGTGGGACCCATATACCAACCCGATTCTCTGTGATGTGGAAGGCGTGGTCAAACTGCAGGATATTGTTGAGGATGTCACGGTCAAGGAGATGGTTGATGAGGCTACGATGACCAAAGAACTTGTGGTCACCAATGTCAAGGACAGGAGATATAACCCCCGTGTGGAAATTTACTCCGAGGAGACCGGCGAACTGCTTGCGACATATCATCTTCCGCTTGAGGCGCACATTCTGGTGCAGGATGGTCAGAAGATAAAGCCGGGGCAGCCGGTGGCGAAATTGCTGCGTGCTATAATGAGAACCCGTGATATCACCGGTGGTCTTCCGAGGGTGACGGAGTTGTTTGAGGCGCGGCGCCCCAAAAACCCGGCGGTTATCGCCGAGATTGATGGCGTGGTTGAGTTCGTCGGTCAGGAAGCCGCAAAGGGATTTAGGGTGATTATTCACGGCGACGAGGGAGAGGTCAGGGAATATCTGATTCCCAGACGGGCTCATATTCTGGTGCAGGATGGCGACCATGTGGTTGCCGGGCAGAAACTGTGCGACGGTCCGGTTGACCCCCACGATATCCTGCGGGTCAAGGGTGAGCAGGCTGTGATGGATTATCTCCTCAACGAAATCCAGCAGGTCTATTCCCTTCAGTCCGTTTCCATCAACGACAAACACATAGAGACCATCATCGCCCAGATGCTTCGCAAGGTCAGGATTATTGAGGGCAACGATACCCGATTCCTCAAGGGGGAGCAGGTTGACAGGGCAACAGTTCTTGCTGAGAATATGAGGGTTATTGCTCAGGGCGGGAAACCCGCCACATTTGAGACGCTGCTTCTGGGAATTACCCGGGCAAGTTTGGCAACCGAAAGTTTCATCTCTGCCGCCTCGTTCCAGGAAACAGTCAGAGTTCTTACTCAGGCTGCCGTCAGCGGTCAGACTGACTATCTGCGTGGTCTGAAAGAAAATGTCATCATCGGAAGACTTATCCCTGCCGGAACCGGATTCAGGAAATATCAGAAGTTCAGACCGACCACCAAGCCTCTCACCGAGGAAGAGGAGTTGGAATTTATGGACAAATACTTTGTCAAGGTGTCTCCGGAGGAACTTGAGGAGGCAAGAAACACATATATCGCCGAGGATTGAGGCGATTTTCCCTTGACATTTTGGGATGTATTGATTTCTTAATAGGCAAAAATGGGAGGGATGTATGCCTACGATAAATCAACTTGTCAGGCGACCGAGGAAAAAGGTTATTAAAAAGTCCAAGTCTCCGGCATTGCAGGGATGCCCCCAAAAAAGAGGAGTGTGCATTCGTGTCTATACTATGACGCCGAAAAAGCCCAATTCGGCGTTGCGGAAAATCGCCAAGGTCAGGCTGACCAACGGGATTGAGGTTATTGCGTATATCCCCGGCGAGGGGCACAATCTTCAGGAGCACTCAATCGTGCTGGTCAGGGGCGGTCGTGTGAAAGACCTGCCCGGTGTGAAGTATCACATTATCCGTGGCGCCCTTGATACCGCTGGAGTTGAGGGACGCAAAAAGGCTCGCTCCAAATACGGAACCAAACGACCGAAAAAATAATTTTTCCCTTATCAATTTCACAGGGGGAGGCTATGAAAAAGGCATTTTTGGCGGTCGGAGCGTTCGCCATAATGTTGTTTATCGTTGCGGGTTGCACTCATACCAGACTGCCCGAGGAAGAATACGCCAAAAAGGCTATGGAAAGTTATCGCAGTGGAAGGTATGAGGACGCTTACTCGTATTATCAGTTGCTGTTGAAGTTCTATCCTGACAGCAAAAAAGCCCCCGAGTATAAAAAAATGCTTGCCGAAACTATATATAAACTCATTGAGACCTCAGAACCCAATCTTCGGGAGGGCTATATTAAGCAACTTCAATCACTTGGCGGTGTTGCGGATACAATTCTTGCCTGGATTAGATATCAGGATGCTGTGAAGAACGACCAAACAGAAGAAAGAACCCGTAAACTGAAGCAACTTGGTCTGCGGGGAATTATGCTCGCCGCACAGTATGCGATAGATAGAATGAAATACGAGGACGCCGCCCGGGCATATGAGACTGCGCTTGAGGTTT
>JAMOPH010000084.1 GCA_027064665.1 bacterium
CTACGCGGCAACGCCGAATGGGTTCCCCGGCACATTGACGAGGAACTCAAAAAGCACGGCGGCGATGCGCTGGCGGTCCTCAACGAGATTGTGATTCCCGCAATCCGCGAGATCGGCGACAGATACGAGCGCCGGGAAATTTATCTCCCGCAGGTGATTGCCTCCGCTGAAGCCACGATGAAGGCGATAGATATCCTGCGTCCGATGTTTCCCCGCCAGAGCCGCGGGCGCGGGAAAATCCTTCTGGCGACAGTTTACGGCGATGTCCACGATATCGGGAAAAATTTAGTGCGGGCGATGCTGGAAAGTTATGGCTTTGAGGTCACCGACCTTGGGAAAAATGTCCCGCCGGAAAAAATTTTGGACGCCCTCCGGCAGGATGATTTTCTTGCGCTGGGGCTTTCCGCGCTGATGACCACCACGCTTCCGTCAATGGAAAAGACCGTGCGGGCGGTAAAAGACGAGTTCCCGGAACTCCCGATTTTTGTGGGCGGCGCGGCAGTCAGTTCGGAATTTGCCGAAAGCATCGGGGCGATTTACGCCGAAAACGCCGTCGCCGCCGCAAAACTGGTGGAGAGATTGAGCGGGGAATAGTTTTTCCAATCCGGTTCGCCCTTTGCAGGACACCCTCTTTCAGAGAATAGAGGTTTCCCCATCCCTTCCGGGGAAGAGTGGTGCGCAGATGCCGGGTGCGGAACTTTGCATCCTCTCCCATCGCCGAAAGGAAAATCAAAAGTCCGGCGGGCGTTTGAGTGTAATGGGTCTCCCGCGTCAGAGTTCAATTTCCATTCCGTCGGCGGCGATTATTGCGCCCGGGACGAAGTATTCGCCCTTCCGCGAGTCCGGGATGTGAGTGATGATGAGTTTGCCGATTTTTTTGTCGGAAATCCACTGGCGGAACTGGTCAAGGTCAAAGTGCATACCCTCAATCAGCAACCAGTCGGCGGGTTCGGTCAGAAGGTCGTCAAGGTCTGTGAGTCTGCCGATGTCGGCGGAATATATCCCGCGGATGCCCCCGTGGACTATCTCCAGAGAGTAGCACTGCATCCTCGCAAACGGATGGCGGAACAAATCCGGACGGTATCCCCGCAGGTGGGTGTTTCCGCGTGGGGTAATCTGTGCGCCGCAGAAATTTTTTGGTTTTGCGTGGGACCAGAAATGCCAGCGTATATCAAAACCTATCCGCTCGCGCCACATATACGACATCTCAAGGATTTTTGGGAAAATCCGCTCGCCCTCGCGGGGGATGATGACATCAAGAGGGTTTTCGCGCCCAAGAAGATGGAAAAGTTGAATCAGAAGCGGGAAACTGCACCAGTGGTCGGCGTGGAAATGGGATATAGCCACAGCAGAGATTTTTAGCGGGTCCACGCCGGATTCCAAAAGCGCCGATGGTGCGCCGTCGCCGCAGTCAAGCAGAAGGGCGCAACCGCCGAAATCCAGAAGATATGACGATGTCCGCTTCCCCGGCGTGGGCTTCCCCGAACCACTGCCGAGAACTATCAACCTCATCCTGCCAACCTCCGGTTATTTTCTCAGGTTGAAGTAATCCTCAATTTTCTTTTTGTTCTCCTCGGATATCTCCCGGGGGAAAGGCAGAAGTCTGGCGTCGGCGACCTCCAAAAGGATTTTTCCCGCCACATCAACTATCTGCTCAAGGGCGCGGTTGTTGAGGCGCCACGGCTCATCGTAGGGGGAGTGCCCGCGCCCGGAGATTCCGAACCTCGCCACCGAAAGCGACGGAACCCCAAACCGCGAGAACGGCATCCCATCGCTGGAGTAGATGTCCTGCCTGACCCGCACGGGGAGACCCTCGCGGCGCACAAGCGCGGTGATGTAGTGCTCAAGGTCATCTGTGCCAAGAATCCTTATGAGAATTGGCACAAACGGGTTGCCGCCCACATCAAGGTTTATCACAAAATCGGTTCTGTCAATCTGGTCGCTGTGGATTTCAGAATATGCCTTGCTTCCCAAAAGCCCCATTTCCTCGGCGCCGCAGAACACGAATCGCACAGTGCGGCGGAATTTTTTGCCCGCCAGTCTTTCCGCCAGCGCCAGAAGTTCTGCCGTGCCAGCGGCGTTGTCCTCCGCGCCCGGAGAACACGGCGTGCTGTCGTAATGCGCGGTCAGAATCACAAGGCGGTCGGTGTGCCCGGGAAGTTCTGCAACCACATTCTGCGAGGTGCCGTCAAATTTTTCGTGGTGCGTCCTGATTTTAACCCGCCTGACGCCCTCGTTGACTAATTTTATAGCGTGCTTGTATCCGATTGTGGCGGCGGCAATTTTTTCGCCGAACTCTTTCGCCACCCGCTGGGAAAGCCCGATGTATGCGCGGATTCTTATGTCATCCACCACGACAAGCGCCGCCTTTGCGCCGGCAGATGTCAGCGCCTCAAGCCATTTCCAGCGAGGATAGTGCGGCATAATCACGATTTTGCCCCGCACCTGCTCGGCGTCAATCCACTCCGGCTCGGGGACATCAAGGACGACCAACTCGCCCTCGTCGTCAATGTCGGCGGAAAGCCCCACGGGATTGATGGGAATCGCCTCGTCGGCGGGTTCCAGCGGCACCAGTTCCCCCTCGCCGGGGACATAGGTCATAATGGGGAACTCCTCAATCTGCGGCTCATAGCCGAATTCTTTTAGTTGCTCGGCGATGAGGCGTGCGGTCTCCTTCTCCTCGGGGCTTCCGCCCATCCTGCGGTAGGATATGCGGTTGACAAAGTCAATGGGTCTCATTCTGCCCTCCCAGATGTGTGAATTCAGAATAAAACATCGGCGGGGATTTGCAAGAAAAACCGGTCAGAACTCCGGACCTATCTGGAAATGGGTCTCCCATCCGGGGCGGGATTTGTCAAAGCCGTAGCCGAAATCAATGCCCAGAATTCCTATCATCGGGATTGCGAACCGTGCGCCGACGCCGACGGATTTTTTCAGGTCGCGCAGGTTCAACTGGCGGGGCTCAAGCCACGCGTTGCCGGCATCGCCGAAAACTGCAATGTAAAACTGGTCCTTTTTGATGGGGAATCTGATTTCTGCAGTTAGCGTCAGGACTGCTCTTCCGCCGGGCATATACGGAGTGGACGGCGAGATAAGCGGGAAATGCCCCGCCGCATCGGGAATTGCCGACGAATCGTATTCCGGGGTGGTCCACGCCACGGGACCTATGGACCTGTCGGGATATCCGCGGATTTGCCCGTCAAAACTGACGCCGCCGGGGAAAAAGCGCTCCCCGAAAGGCACCGCATCGGGGTCATCGCCCACAAGGTTTGCCACCAGACCCAGATGGGCTTTAGTCACGAGGGTCACATACTTGTGCGCCGGGAAATACCAGTCGGATTTCAGCCACAGTTTCTGGAATTCAATCTGTCCGCCTAACGGACCGCCGGCGCTCTCAAACGAGATTGAATTTCTGCTTCCCTTTGAGGCGAAAACGCGGGAATCGCGGCTGTCGCGCTCTATGGTCAACATCGCCGACGACTCCCACCGGGGC
>JAMOPH010000085.1 GCA_027064665.1 bacterium
GGATAGAATGGCTCGCCGCGGTCTATTGAGTTGAACGAGTTCACCACAAATCCAAGCGAGTATGAGACCCATCCGGAGATGTGCCAGGCATCAAAGCGGGCGAGGAAATCCGCTCCGGAGGACCAGCCCTCGCCCCGGTCAAACATATCGGCGAAATGGTCCGGCGGGGCATACATACTTTTGTGGCGATACAGGTTGCCCATCCGCTTGTAGTAGATGTCCAGGGAAATCGGGATATTCCACAGGCGCTCGGTCTCGCCCCGAAGGACAAAATGCACCGCCCACGAGGGCTCTATCCCCTCCTGAGACAGCACCCAGGTATCAAACAGCGACAAGCCAAGTTCCTCAAATTTGGGCACCGACTGGAAATACTGATAATAAAGTCCCGAGGAAAATTTCACCCGGGTTTTCTCGTCAATCCGGCGCATAGCGGAAAACCTCGGCGACATCCTGAAATACCATCCCGACGAGCACAGTTCGCTCCTGAGCCCATAGACAAATTTCCACAGGGGATTTGGCTTCCACTCGTCCTGACCGTAGGCGGAAATCACAACGGCGGAGTTGTGCCAGTCCCAGAAGGGCTCGCCGTAGTCGGGGAACTCAATCTTGTTGAGCACATCCAGATATTTCGTCTCAAACCCGAACTCCAGAAGATGGCTCGGGAAAGATGTCGTCAGCACTCCCCGAAGGGTAAAGTCCTTCACATAATCCTGAAAAAAGTCGGTCACATCGCCGCGCTCGTATCCCTCAAGATAATCCTTGAACTCGCTGTATGCCGCCATAAAGTGCCCGAAATGAGTTGGCGAAAACAGATGATTGAAGTTCGCCGCAAAGGTATTGTTGCCCCAGCCGAACTTCAGACCATCGGGACCGTCATCGGTGTCCTCAATGAGGTCAAACACATCGGCTCCGTAGTAATATGTGGCGGCGATTTTGTCGCCGTTATCAAAATCCCGGGTGAGTTTGGTGTGGAAATCGGTGAAATGATAGGGGAATTTGAGGTCCTCATCGCCGATGTTGCGAGCCATAAGGTCGGTAATCCAGTCGTAGTATGTTCTGCGTGCGGAGACGAGCCAGGCACCGGACCCCATAAATCCCGGCAGAGGACCGTGGAAAGTAGCCTTTGAGGACAGCAGTGAGACCTCGCCGGAGCCGTGAATCCGTTTTCTGTCACCCTCACGGTTGATTACCTCAAGGACAGAGCCTATCCTTCCGCCCCACTTGGCGGGAAATCCGCCCTTGATGAGGTTCGCCTCTTTGATAGCGTCCACATTGAAGGCGGAGACCGCCCCGCCAAGATGAGAGGCATTGTAGACCTCAATCCCGTCAAGGGTAACCAGATTCTGCGATGGCGTTCCGCCCCAGATATACAGCGCGCTGGAGAAATCGCTTGGCGCCGTCACCCCCGGCATAAGATGAATCGTGCGGAAAAGGTCAGGCTCCAAAAGTTGCGGGACATATTGAACCTGCCGCTGGGAAACGATGTTGTGTCCGGTGAGCATATCCATCTCGCCGCCCTCACGGCGCGCCTCAACAACAATCGCCTTCCCGATGTGAACCGTCGGGATCAGCGCTATGTTCCGCTTGAGTTTCTGCGCCGGCGAGGTAATCTCAATCGTGTCCCGCCACTCCTCGTAGCCAAGATACCCCACCACAAGGATGTGCCTTCCGGGCTTGATGCCGTCAATGATATAAAAACCCTTGTCGTTGGTGGTGGAGCCCAGCGGCTCGCCGTCAAGATAGACATCGGCATACGGGAGCGGCTCGCCGTTGGATTTGTCGGTGACAAACCCGGATATGCTCGCCCCATACAGGCAGCCGGCTAACACCACGGACAGAATTATCGCTCTCCAAATTTTCACATTTGGAAAATAGGGCAGATTTTCGGGTTCATCAACGATTATTTTTCCTTCGCCGAGACGGTCTCAATAATTTCCAAAAGGCGTTCTGCGGTGCGCCTCCAGGGGAATTTGCGGGCGTGTTCCCTGCCGCAGGCGGAAAGCCGCCGGCGCAAATTATCATCGGTTGACAGGGATATTATAGCATCGGCGATAGAATTAATATCATATGGGTCAACTAAAACGGCGCAGTTGCCGGCAATTTCCGGCATAGATGATATATTTGATGTCAAGACCGGGCATCCAGACGCCATAGATTCAACCACAGGAAGCCCAAATCCCTCATACAGCGACGGAAACGCTAAAAAATCTGCCATAAAATACAGACAGGGCATACAATTATCATCAATATATCCCGGGAAAATTATTTTTTCGGTCAAATTATATCGGCGGATAGTGTTCACTAATGCCTCATAATAGTTTCCCCCGGTCTTTCCAGCGACGACCAGCGGGGGGAGTTCTATTCGCTCCGAGGCAATCCGATACGCCTCAACGAGTCTGGTCAGGTTCTTCCGGGGGTCAAAACCGCCGACATATAGAATATACCTGTCCGGAAAGTTGTATTTTTCCGCACAACTGCGGCAATCTGCGGAATCAAAATCAAAAAAATGCTCATCAACGCCCGGATAATTTACAAAAACACCATTCACACCTGATGAACATATAGAATTTATGTCTTCTAATACGGATTTGCTTAAGACTATTACAAAATGATTCCGTGAGGAGTAAATCAATTTGCGCCTCATAACATATCTTTTGACCGGATTTCTGCTAAACAGCACCGGGATTACATCATATATATAATTTATCGTGATGCAACCAGAATAACTTTTCTCCCAGAAAGTAACCTCCGGGAATGTGGTATAAATAATAACATCCGGATTTATTTTTCTCACAAATTTCCCAAGTTGCGCATTATTATACCACCACAGAACCGGGAACAACACCTTTCTATTGCCGGCAAACTGCCCAACATAGACTTTCTCAAAATTATCCGGATAATCTATTGAATCATCTGCAGAGGGAACATCTTTGAAATACAAAAGAAAATAGCGATTTTTTCTGTCTATCTCGGCAAGATGTTTCAAAATATACTTCCAGAGAGTCCCAATTCCGCGATACAGTGACTCGGTCTGTATCCCGCGAAGGTCTATTAGTATTTTTTTGCGCTCATCCATTACCTCATATGCGGATTTATATCCCTCGTTAGATATATCAAATGCTCCAGAACCGCGAAAATTTCCGTCAGATATTCCTTAACCGCGCGGGAACTCCCCGGCAGTGTGAATATAATAGTATTTCCGGTGACGCCCGCCACTCCCCTGCTCAACAGCGCGTTGGGGTTGCGCTCGCCGTATTTGACCCGGATATACTCCATAATCCCCGGAATTTCGCGGGCGATTATATTTTTCACCACATCCGGCGTGACATCCCTCGGGGAAAGCCCCGTCCCGCCGGTGGTCAGGACGATATCGGCGTCGCTCTTCACCGCGTCGGCGAGAGCGCGCTCAATTTTTCCCGCATCGTCGGGAACCACCGCCCGCTGAACACCACAGCGCCACCCGGCTCTGCCAAAAAAGTCCTTTATCATCCT
>JAMOPH010000086.1 GCA_027064665.1 bacterium
CATCCTGCTGTGGTAATACGGCGAAATCGCCTCATCCTTGTCAAACTTGAAGATGACGATAAGCATCGTCTCAATTCCGAGGACCTTGTCCACCTGGTCAACCACGAGGGTCTCCGAATACGCCTCTCCGGCGGCGCCGAGTTCATCGGTGACGGAGATGTGCCCGACATAGTATTTGCCCGCCTGGATATACTGTCCGCTGTCGTCCTTCCAGTCCCACGGGAGACCCGCCGGCGGTTCGCCGTCGCCCACGCTGAAGGTCTTGACCTTGTTCCCCGACAGGTCAAGCAGTTCCGCCCTGTGCGAGGAAATCGCATTGTCCGAGGTCACCGACATCCTGACGAAATTGTTGGGGTTTTCCACGGTCTCGCCCTTGGGAATTCTGCGCCCCTCAAACGGCTTGTATATCACGCCATCGGGGATAAGCGAGATGCGCACCATAGGTTTTTCTGCGGTTTCCCGGTCTGCGCCCCAGGCGAAAATCCTGTCCCACAGGTAGAACGGAACCACCTTTTTAATCTGCTCCTTCAGGTTTGCCGCCCGGGTGAACGCCGGCTCAAGATAGTTCGGTCCCTCGTTGGGAGTGGCATAGCCGTCAAGCAGAAGCATAACATCCGGGTTCCGCTCCAGAATTGACTTGTATGTCATCGCCCGGGAGGAGAAATCCACCTGTTTGTTCGTCTGCCCCTCGTCAAAGTAGATAACCTGCTCCACCTGACTCCGCGTGAGGGAGGGGATTGACGCAGTCAGTTCCACACGGCGGTTCTCGGCACGAATCATAGGAAGATATTTTTCCACGCCCGGGAAAGGTTTTCCGCCTCCGGCACGCTTTGCCGCCGGGTCGTTGGAATCGTCCTTTTTGATTTGCCTGTCGGAACCAATCTTTGATACCAGATAGTTGTAAACCGCATCCTCACGCTGTTGTGCAATCTGGACATTGTCCTTGCCGTCGGTTTCGGGGTCGTAGTATCCGGACACTTTGATGACCACATCAGGGTTTTTGGTTATGCGCAGGGCGAGTTTGTCCAGAATTCTTTGGTATCTCGGCTTTATCTCTGCACTCTTGGGGTCAAAGAAAATCACGGGGATAACGGGTTCCTCGGTCTCCTGGAATGTCAGGCGGGTTATGTGAAGGGTGTCCTGGTCAAAGGCGATTTTCGGCACCGGCGGCGGGAATATCCGCACCATTGCGCTGGCGGTGTTGTTGCCCTCGTCAAGTTCCTCAATCTGCCCATTGACCTGCGGAATCGCCGAACCGTCGTCGTCTATGACGGCGAATATCGTGTATTCGCCCGGCTGGAAATCCTTGAAGGTGAACGAGACGGTTTTCTCCGCACCGCTTTTGAGGTTTTCAATTGTGCCGGTGGTCAGAAGGGCATAGGTTCCATCGGGCTTGCGCACATAGGCGGAGTAGTTGACCTTTTTGACCTTGTTGGCGCTTCCGTTTTTGAACACCGCATCAATTTTGACCTCATCGCCGGGCTTGAGGCGCTGCATCTGCGGGGTCACCGAGACCGCAGACAAATCCCACACGGGAATGGGATTTGGCACCTGGAACATCACCGAGAACTTGTGCGAGGACACCCCCGCCGCAGAAAGTTTGTTGAGGGGATACAGGAATGCGTAATCCACCTGAAGCGCCCACTCCTTGTTCAGGCGCCATCCCAAGCCGAAGGTCAGTTCATCGGGGCTGGCGCCATCGCGGAAATCCATATTGTATCCGCCTCTGAGGGCAATTGAGTGCCGATAGAACCACTTTTCAAACCCTATGTGCGGCGAGATTATGGGGCTTCCCTCGGTGAAATACCTTCCGTCAAGTGCGACAAGCAGGTCCCGGTTGGGCGAATAACTTGCCCCGAACCGCAGTTGCATTGAGGTTTTGCCCTCATCGGCGCCCACAAGCGACAGATTTGGCTGAAGGATATTTGCCGCAGATATCCCGAGAGTGAACTTGGGCGTAAGTTTCCACAGCAGACCGGCATCTAATGAGAATCCCCATTTGCTCGTTCCGTCGGCGAACACGGGGTCCTGTCCTATTGGAGTTCCGCCGGGGTCATCGGGATTGTCAACGAAGTTATTGGAGTTGTAGCCATTGCCCATAAGCCTGAACGCCAGCCCCACAGAAAGAGGATGCTTCCCTAAAAATCCCTTGTTTTTCCAGCCGAACCGCTTTGCCAGCGCAAGTTTGATGTGATTTTCCGAATAGACATCGGAGAAGAAATACCGCCACGAAACCCCGTAGGCGAAATAGTTGCGGTATTGATTTGCCGCCGCCAGATATCCAGTTCCCAGATTGTCGCCGTCTATTCCCCAGAACTCCTTGTTGAATCCCGCCAGAACTGACAGATACTGGAAAGAAGCGATTCCTGCAGGGTTCCACTCCATAGCGTTAGCATCGTCGGCAACCCCGACAAATGTTCGTCCCATACCCAGCGGACGGGCACCGGTGAAATCGTCGGCGCACACCCAGCCCGCCGCCAGAACCAGAACTGCCACGACCCACAGTTTCTTCATCATATTCCTCCCGTAATTTTTATCTGAAAATTGTTATCCTGCTCCAAGTTGCCATCTTGCCACGCATTTCATCGGACAGTTTCTGCCATCTTCTGCCCGCAACTTTATCTGAGGGTTGCTTTATCTTGCCACAGTCACTGTTCCCTCGCAGACCACTTCGCCCTCAGAGATTATGACATACATATACACTCCCTGCGGGACTTTGTCCCCGTTGCTGTCGGTGCCGTCCCATCTGGCGCGCTCAAGCGTCTCAGACACGCTCAGACCAGCAGGAACATCTATTTGCTTCACAAGAACATTGTGAACATCGTATATGTAAATTGTGCCCTCTTTGACGCCCATATCGGGGAAGGTAAACTGGGCGTATTCGTTCTTACCGTCTGCGTTAGGGGTGAACGGATTGGGGCGCCTGTCGCATCCCACAGTGTATGGATACCAGAACATCCACGAGTAATCTGCGCAGTTGGAGCCGCAGAATTCCGAGTCAATGCTGTCGCAGGTATGAACCTCAACATAGGCAGTCTCGCCGTCGGCAAGAGATATATCCAGCGCCCCGAAATCTATCAAAAGACCGCCGGTGGCATCATTCCACGCCATTCCGTCGGGATAGTGAAGTGTATCGGTGCCTGTTGCTGTGGTGATTATGACCATCAGCGATTCCGGTGCCACCCCGGCGACATTGTCGGTTATGCTTATGTCAACCATCGGGCTTCTCTCGCCCACTGCGCTGTCCGGAGTGGGGGAGAGCATTGTCGCCTGCGGTGGCGTGAAGTCAGTGTAAATGGTGATTGAGACCACGGTGTCAAGCGGACGCCCGAACTCGTTGTAAAGTTGAGTTATTGCCACCGTTATGGTGTCGTTGTCATCCCAGTTGCCGCCCGGCGGGGAGACCTCGACCGTGCCGCTGTCCTCGGAAATCGGTGTGTAGGCGATAAATTCCGCCGAGGTGTCGTATTCGGTGCCGTTGAGCGCCAC
>JAMOPH010000087.1 GCA_027064665.1 bacterium
ACTGTGAAGGAACTCAGAGAACTGGGCATCACTCCTTTCTACCGTCTGGAGACCAAAACCGAGGAGATATTTTTAAGCCTTTACAGGGGCGATGAGATTGACATCCAGGGGGAACTTGCCGAGATACTGCCGGACTTAAAATCCCTTGCCCGCTCCTCATACAATGAGGTGGTAAAAAGCATACTGCCGGCGCTCGTTCTCATCGGCGTCCCCATATCTGATATTTTGGAGACCATACCTCTGCCCCCCGAGGAGAAACTGTCCTCAAAACTGTGGGAATCCCTTGTGGCGTTTGAATCGGGACAATACGGCACTGCAGCAGAATCCGCCGAGGAGTTGCTGGAACAGATTAAATATCCGGGCTCCCACGCCGAGATGTGGTGTGCCGCCGCCCAAATTTTGACCTCATCGCTGCCGCCCTCGGATGCCGCCCAAAAATTGGAAAAACTGCTGCAAAAACCACCGGAGGACCCCTTCGTTCAGGGATATCTGTGGCAGAAATTAGCCGAAATATATGCGGAAAAGGTCCCGGACCCGCAAAAGGGACAGAAGGCGCTGAACAGGGCAAAGGAATTCTTCTCCCGGCTCAACAATCAGGCAAAACTCAAAGAATTGGAGCATATCGCCGATTATCTTCGCGGGAGTCGCTACGGCGGCGATGCCGGACTTCTGCTTGAGGTTGCAAAGGCTTTCACCTCAACGCTTGACTGGGAGGAACTGGTCAGGGTTGTTCTGGACAGGGCGATTGAGGTCAGCGGCGCCACCCGGGCACTTCTGATTACCCCCACAGAGGACGGAGAATTTGTTCCCATCGCCGGAAGAACCGAAAGCCGACAGGACCTCTCCCCCGAACAGATAAAGTTCAGCACCACGGCGGTAAGGAAGGCAGTTGAATCAAAGAAATCGCTGCTGATTGAAAGCGTCCCCGAGGATGAGGAACTTTCCGCCCGCCAGAGCATCATTGAACTGAAAATTCTTATGGTCATCGCTGTTCCCCTCATCTGCCGGGGAGAATTGATGGGAGTGCTGTATGCGGACGCCGAGATGAGGCGCTCGGTGTTCTCCGAAAGGACGGTGCGCCTTCTGGAAACGCTGGGCGAATTTGCGGCGATGGCTCTCTACAACGCCAGGTTGTTCGGGCAAATCGTCGCGGAAAGGAATGCCCTGCGCTCCCAGACAAGGGAACTTTTGGGCGAGAATTTCGTCGGCGGAAAAGCCCCGTCAATCAGGCAGTTAATTCCAAAAATTGCCGCTGTCGCCTCGCAGGATGTGACTGTGCTGCTTCTGGGAGAAACCGGCACCGGCAAGGATTTGATTGCCCGGATAATCCACTCAAAAAGCCCCCGCGCGGACAAGCCTTTCATAGTTCTCAACTGCGCTGCGGTCCCGGAATCTCTGCTTGAGGCGGAACTTTTCGGATACGAAAAAGGGGCGTTCACCGGCGCAACCCGGCGGCAGTTGGGAAAATTTGAACTTGCCAACGGCGGCACTCTTTTCCTTGATGAGATCGGCGATATGTCCCCATCTCTGCAGGCAAAACTTCTTACCGCCCTTGAAACCGGTCAATTTATGCGCCTCGGCGGAAACCAGATGATAAAGACCGATGTCAGAATCATCGCGGCGACCAACAAAAACCTTGAGGAGGAAATCAGAAAGGGCAATTTCCGGGAAGACCTGTATTACCGCATCTCCACGGTGCGGATAAAAATCCCGCCTCTGCGGGAAAGACGGGAGGATATACCTCTTCTGGCGCAGTATTTCCTTGAGCAGGCGAACAAAAAGTTCAACAAAAATGTCCGGGGGTTCTCGCCGGAGGTGCTTACGATTCTCAAAAATTACAGTTGGCCCGGCAATGTCAGGCAACTCAAAAATGCCGTTGAGGAGATGGTTCTTTTTGCCACCGGCGAGATAATAGACAAAAGCCTTCTGCCGGACTTTATGCGCAAAGATATGGAGATAATTGAGGAGACCGCCCCGAAACTGTTCACCGAGCCGGCGAACTACGAGGAGTTCAAAAAAATCAAATCGGAACTGGGCGAACGCTACGAGCGGTGGGTCATCTCCAGACTGTTAGAAAAATACAATTACAATGTGTCTCTTGCGGCGAGAGAGTTCGGGATACATCGCACCCGCCTGCACCAACTTATGACGAAATATGGGTTGAGAAAACGATGAGAAATTCATCGGCGCGGACGAGCATAAATCCTTGACAAATACTTCACTATGTATTTTTTTGCGCAAATTAAACAGACAATGGAGGCGCTATGTCTGAGATAACAGCCACAGCAGGAACGATGGCGAACTCTGGGGTTTCGGACACCAAAACCGGTCTGCCCCAGTGGAAGTTGGTGCGAAACATTTTCGCGGTGATAACTTTTTTAGTGGCGTTTTTCGTCTATGCGCTGACGGCACAGCCCACGGTGTCGTTCTGGGATTGCGGAGAATTTATCTCCTGTTCCTACATCCTCGGGGTTCCGCATCCGCCGGGAGCACCATTGGTGCTTTTGCTGGGAAGGCTTGTGTCTCTTTTGCCGCTGGGTGTTGAGGTCGCCCGCAAAATCAACTGGATGTCCTCGTTCTTCAATGCCCTCGCCGTGCTGATGATTTACCTCACCCTCGCAAGAATAATAAATCGCTGGTTCGGCAATGTCAAAAACTGGACAGAGGCGTTTATCGCAATAGTTGGTGCCACCACGGGAGCGCTGTTCGCCGGACTCAACACGACTTTCTGGAACAACGGAGTTGAGGCTGAGGTCTATGGTGTGGCGATGTTTTTCACCGCCACCGTTGTGTATCTGGCAATTCTGTGGAGCGAGCGCCGCAAAGACCCCAAAGCGGACAGATATCTAATCCTTATTGCCTATCTGCTTTATCTGGGCGTTGGCGCACATCTTACCACACTTATTATGCTTCCCCCTCTATTTTTGTTCTTTATTTTCGCCGACCGTGAAAAGAGAAAAAATCCGGTTTTCTGGCTGACCTGGTTTGTGTTGTTCCTGCTGGGAACGGAGTTCAATATATTTGTGGAGAACTTTATAACTGCCCTTGTGGTGTTTTTCCTGGCGGCAACGCTGACAAACAGCCGCAGTGGACGCTCGGTGTTTCTGGGCATCACCGGACTGTGGACATTGATACAACTTGGATTGATATTCAAGGGAGCCACTTTACCCGGTATAATTTTCGGCAAGTATGGGCTCTCCGGAACCGACCCGAACAAAGTCGGAGCCCTGTTTCAGTTTATAATTCTTTTGACCTCTTTTCTGACGGTTATGTTTAGAAACTATGTCGTTGAGTGGCGCAAGGGATTTCTCACAATCCTGGTGGCGGCAGTAGCCTTTATGCTGGTGCCCTCATACACGCTTATTCGCTCCCGGGCAAACCCATATATTGACGAAAATGACCCGGAAACAATCTCTGCCCTGCGGGACTATATGGACAGGAAACAATATGGTCAGGAGTCGCTGTGGGTGTTGATGTTCCATCGCAAG
>JAMOPH010000088.1 GCA_027064665.1 bacterium
TCGGCAACACGCCTAACCCGTTCAATGCCGCAACTGATATTGAGTTCATCCTCCCGCAGTCCGACCATGTGAAGATTGAGGTCACCGATGTCCTCGGCAAGAGAGTGAAACTCCTCTGCGACAGGGATATGCCCGAGGGACACCACAAGATTCGCTGGGATGGAACCGACGAGAAAGGCAATGAAGTCCCAAGCGGTGTTTACTTCTACAAACTCACCGTGGGCAAGAACTTCGTGGATAAGAAAAAGATGACGCTCATCAAATAACCCACGGTCGGTTTTTGGAAAAAACACAAGCCGCTCCATTGATGGGGCGGCTTTTTTCATTATGGGGCGACCCTTTCGTTGAAGGAACTCGGAAGATAGGCACCCATAATTCATTGCAATCCCCAAAAACCTTCTGTTGACCGGCGGATTTTTTGCATTAAATTGAGTTTCGCACCGATTCGGCAGGGGAAATGGCAAAGATTTTGAAAAAATACTTTATCACCGGGCTGGTGGTCTCCGCCCCGATTTTGGTGACGATTTTTGTCTTCGGATTCGTATTCGTTAAACTGGATAACATCCTCGGCGGGGTTTTTGAGTATCTCATCGGCGTGCGAATCCCCGGTCTGGGATTTCTGGCGCTTATAGTCCTCATTCTGGGGTTTGGCTTTCTGGCCTCATCCTATGTCGGGAAAAAACTGGTTGAGTTCACCGAATCGGTTTTTGCCAAACTGCCCATAGTCAAAACGGTATATACCACGGTCAAGCAACTTCAGGAACTGCTCAGGTTCCGCAAAACCATTGATTTCAGAACGGCGGTGCTTCTGGAATATCCTCGCAAGGGGATTTTCGCCGTCGGATTTCTTACCGACAGGGAGCCTATCCATCTTGATTCCAAGCCACTGTATCCTATTTTTGTGCCCACAACTCCGAATCCCACATCCGGAGTGCTGGTGTTTGTTAAAAAAGAGGATTTCTCCGTGCTGGATATATCAATTGAGGAAGCGCTAAAACTTGTGGTCTCCGCCGGAATCATAAGACCCTATGAGAAAACATACGACAATCCCAAACTCATCGCCGGTTCTGACGAGAATCTGCGCGATTGAGTCGGTGATGGCGATTTTGCGCGAGAGGAAGCCCCTGGGCGAAGCGGTCTCGTCGGTGGGGGAGAAACTCGGTGTCCCTGCCGGGGAGATGCCTTTTGTGAGGAATCTTGTGGCGGGGGTGCTGAAAAATCTGCGGCTTTTGGATTACATCATCCTGCGCCTTGTAAAAAGCGGAAAATATCCCTCGGACATCATCGCCGCCGCGCTGAGGGTGGGCGGATATCAGATAATTGACGGGGTTATCCCAGATTACGCCGCCGTGGACACGACTGTTGATGCCGTCAAAAGTTTTTCCGTCCATCCCAAGGAGGTGGCGCTCGTAAATGCCGTCCTGCGCAATTTTGCCCGACGATGGCGGGATATCAAACTCCCTGCCGACCGGCAGGAGTATCTTTCGGTGAAATACTCTCATCCTCGCTGGCTGGTGCGGATGTTCCTCAAACAGTTCGGCGACGAGGCGGAAAAACTGCTTGAAGCGAACAATCAGGTGCCGCCGAGAACTTTCCGTGTCAATGCGGCAAGAGTTCCGCCGCGCAATCTTCATAACTGGCTCAAAGACAGCGGATTTGAATTTGAGCCCGGGGGATTTTTTGAGGAGTATTTTTCGCTCAAAAGCAGGGTTTCGCCCGCGGAATTCCCGCCGATGAATATGGGCTTGGTGTCGGTGCAGGATGAAGCCTTTGCGGTGCCGGTGTATTACCTGGAGCCGTCGCCGGGGGAGATGATACTTGAGGTGGGCGCCGCCCCCGGCGGAAAGACCGGGCACATCGCCGAGATGCTGGGCGGCAAGACGAGGCACTTTTTCGCCCTGGATATCTCGCCATCAAGATGCGGGGTGATTGTTGAAAATTTCTCCCGCCTCAAAATTTTCCCGCCGGGGATTGTGGCGGCAGATTTTCTGCGAGCGCCGTTCCGCAGACGCCAGTTTGACAAGATTTTGATTGATGCCCCCTGCTCCTCGCTTGGGGTGATAAGGCGCCATCCGGAAATCCGGTGGCATCGCAGCCCGCAGGATGTGAAAAGACTGGCAAGACTTCAGAAAAGACTTGTCGCCGCAGCGGTGCCCTTGCTCAAAAAGGGCGGAATTCTGGTCTTTACAACCTGCACCCTCGCCGATGAGGAGAACCTCGGCGTGCTCAGATTCGCTAAGAGGTCATCGGAACTGGTGCAGTTGCCCCCGCCCGATACAATTCCGCCGGAGTTGATTGATGTCAACACCGGTGCGGTTCTCACTCTGCCGCACCGCCACAACCTTGACGGCAGTTTCACGGTGGCTTTTATGCGAAAATAAAACTTGGAAATCAAAATGAAATGAGGTATATTTAACAGAATTGAAAGTTGCAAGGAGGAGAGATGACACAGCAACAGGGGAAGTATTTATTCACATCCGAGAGCGTCACCGAGGGGCATCCGGACAAAATTTGCGACCAGATTTCCGATGCCGTGCTTGACACCATTATGGCAGAGGACCCCGATGGGCGTGTTGCCTGCGAAGTTTTCACCACAACGGGGCTTGTCCTTGTCGGCGGCGAGATAACCACCGATGTGTATATTGACATTCCCTCAATCGTGCGTGAGGTGGTCAGAGATGTGGGATATACGGACCCGCACTGCGGATTCCATTACGAGAACATCGCCGTCATCACTACAATTGACAAGCAATCCCCGGATATAGCGATGGGAGTTGACCGGGACGGTGCCGGAGACCAGGGGATAATGTTCGGCTATGCCTGCACAGAAACCCCCGAACTTATGCCCGCGCCGATTCAGTATGCCCATCAACTTGCGATGAGACTCGCCGAGGTGCGCAAGACAAATGTCCTTCCGTGGGTCCGCCCCGATGGTAAAACTCAGGTCACGGTGGAGTATCAGAATGGCAAGCCCGTCAAAATTGATGCGATTGTGGTCTCCACTCAGCATCACCCCGATGTGGACAACAAGGAGATTTTTGAGGGCGTGGTTGAGGAAGTGATAAAGAAAGTTATCCCCGAGCATATGCTGACCAAGGACACCAAGTTCTACATCAACCCCACCGGGCGGTTTGTGATAGGCGGACCTGTGGCTGACACCGGACTGACCGGGCGCAAAATTGTTGTGGATACCTACGGCGGCTACGCCCATAACGGCGGCGGATGTTTCTCCGGCAAGGACCCCACCAAAGTGGACAGGTCGGCATCATATATGGCTCGCTATATCGCCAAAAATATAGTTGCGGCGGGTATTGCCGAAAGGTGCGAGGTCCAACTGTCCTATGCCATCGGCGTGCCCGAACCAATCTCCATATTTGTGGACACTTACGGCACCGGCAAAATCCCCGAGGAGGAACTGGAGAAAATAATCCGTGATAATTTCCCGCTGACACC
>JAMOPH010000089.1 GCA_027064665.1 bacterium
TGTGGCACTGGGGCACACAATACCGCGTGGAACTGGCGGGCACCGGTTTCGGCGACATTCCGCCGGCGCTTTCCGGCGCGGGATGGTATTTCGCTGACAGCACCGCAGAGATTTCCGCCGCCGAATCCACCGCCGCGGGCGACGGGACGCGGTATTTCTTCCGCTCCTGGAGGACAATTCCCGGCGGGGGCGCCCTCGCGGATTCCCTCTCGGCGACCACCGAACTGTCGGTGGACACATCCTATATCGCTGTGGCGAACTACCGCCGTGGCGCAAGACTTTTGGTGCGGAAAAGTCCGCCGCATTTTGCCGGCTGGATTATGGTCGGCGGTGCGCTCTATCCCGATGCCGACAGCGTGGTGGCGTGGTATCCCGCGGGGGACACGGTGTCCTTTGCGGTCAGCGGGGTTGACACGCTTTCGCCCGACAGCGCCTTCGTGTTCCGCAGATGGAATTTCGCCGACGGCGACACAGTGGAGACGGTCCTTATGGACGACTTTGACGCCGCCGCAGAATACGACCTTGCATTCCGGACCGTGATTGTGCGGATTCCGGCGGAGCCCGTGGGCACGCTCGTGGTTGACGGCGAGACCTTTGTCGGCGCGGGTTCGGGAAGATTTGAGGGATGGTGGTTTGCGGGAAGCGAGCATTCTGTGTCAGTCTCGGCGCGGGATTCGGTGAGTTCCTGTCAGGAGAGCGCGTTCCAGCGGTGGAGCGATGGAGCCACCTCGCCCTCAAGGACAATCCTTGCGGATTCGCCGGAGTCTCTTTCCGCCCTCTACTGGACGAGGTATCTTGTGCAGGTGGTCAAAAATCCGCGGGAGCCTTACGGCTGGATTGAAATCGCCGGCGAGCGAACCAGCGGCGATTCCGCCTCGGCGTGGCTGTGGCAGGATTCAACCGTTGCCATCTCGGTCAGCGGGCACGATATCGCCGGGCTGTGCAGTCTATACACATTCTCCAACTGGTCGGGCGGCGGCACCGACTCCTCGCTGACGATCACAATCGCCGCCTGCACCACGCTGGTGGCAAATTACTCCGGCGATACGGTTCATCTGGAGATTTCGCTGAGCACCAATGCGTGGGACATCGGCGACACGCTCTCGCCGGAGCAGACCCGCACGATGACCTCCGCCGAGCGAATTGTGATAACGAACAACTCCTCCCTGCCGGTGGATTTCGGGCTTCAGGTGGGCGACGGCGACGGACTCGTGCCGGGATACCTCGTGGGTCCGGGGCAGTTTGTTCTGAGGGCGGTGTTCGGCGATATGGAGACGCCGCCGGAATTTTCGCCCGGGCGGGATTTCGTGAAATCCGCGGTTGTGTGGTCAACGGACGACATTTTCGGCGCCGGCGGACACGAGGTTCCGGTTGGGGAGACCGAAAAACTGTGGCTTCAGTTCATCGCGCCGGCGGATGCGCCCTCGGGAAGTTATACCATCACGCTTGTTCTGTGGGTTCGGGCGAGACTGCCGTAGCGCGGATATCCGAAAGGGACATCGCCGAAACGATAGGGACCTTTGATTGCGGGGGTTTGTCTGTGAGATTTTCGCCCTGCGAGGCTGAAGAACTCTTGCCGGGGGGTGATGGGGTTTTACTGCCGGGCGGCGGAGTTATCCGGTGAACTTTATCGCCCGGTCGAATTCTGATGGGTTGGTGGCGGTGGCGCGGGCGGTCTCCTCGTTGATGAGCCCCGCCTTGAACAGTTTTACCGCCGCCTGGTCAAAGGTCTGCATCCCGTATTCCTCGGACTGTTTAGCCATAAGGACGGGTATTTCCTCAAGGCGGTTTTCAAGGATTGCGGACCTTATGGTTGGCGTGTTCACCAGGACCTCGGCGGCGAGCACCAACCCGCGCCTGTCCTTGCGCTTGACAAGACGCTGGGATATAATCCCGGTCAGGTTTGCGGCAAGTTGCGCCCTGACCTGCTGTTGCTGCGCTTCGGGGAAGTAGGATATAATCCTGGCGATGGTCTCCTTGGCGTCAACGGTGTGGAATGTGGAGAACACCAGGTGCCCGGTTTCCGCTGCCTGAAGGACAGTTGATATCGTGTCAGTGTCGCGCATCTCGCCGACCATAATGATGTCGGGGTTTTCCCGCAGAGCCGCCCTGAGCGCCCGCAGAAAATCGGGGGTGTCCACTCCCACTTCGCGCTGGTGAATCACCGATTTCTTGTCGCTGTAGACGAACTCAATCGGGTCCTCAATTGTGATTATGTGGGATTTGCGGTTGCGGTTGATGTATTCAATTGTGGCGGCAAGGGTTGTGGTTTTTCCCGAGCCTGTGATTCCGGTGACCAGCACCAGTCCGCGCGGGCGGCGCGCAAAATGCTGCATCGCCGGCGGAACCCGCAGTTCGTCCAGTTCAGGGATTTCAAGGGGAATATACCGCATCGCAACGGCGTATTCTCCTCGCGAGCGGTAGATGTTCACCCTGAACCGCGCCTTGCCGGGGATTGAGTAGGTGGTGTCAATTTCGGTGAACGAGCGCAGGTGTTTGCCCCTCGCCTGCGAGAGCAGGTTGAAAACCAGATTGCTCATATCCTCCGAGTTGAGCGGAGCGCCCTTGACCACAAACAGGTCGCCGTAAATTCTGACTATCGGCGGGCGCCCGACCTTGAAATGGATATCCGATGCGCCCCGCGATATCGCCTTTATCAGAAATGCGTCAAGGTTCATAGCGGACTCCCCGGAAATTTCATTTACAATATTCTAAAGTTTTGCGGACAGGACAAGCAAAATTTGATTTTGGCGAACAAAAAGCCCGCCTTTCGGCGGGCGGGTTTTTGGCGCACGGGTTCTGTATCACACATCAAGGTTTCGGACAAACAGGGCGTTGTTCTCAATAAATTCCCTGCGCGGACCGACCTCGTTCCCCATAAGGATGGAGAAAATCATATCCGCCTCGGCGGCGTCCTCAAGACGAACCTGCAACAATCGGCGGGTTTCGGGGTTCATCGTGGTCTCCCACAACTGGTCGGGATTCATCTCGCCGAGACCCTTGTATCTTTGTATATATTTCCCCTCGCGTCCGATTTCGCGGACCTTGTTGAGGACATCCGTGTATGTGCTGAATTTCCACTCTGTTTCGCCGCGGCGCAGGGTCACCGGAAGCGGGTGGTCCTCCATAATTGGCGCCAGAAGTTTGACGAGGTCCGAAAAGTCGGGTCCCTCCACGAAATCATAATCCAGATTGAGAACGCCGAAGGCGCCCTCGCCCTCAAACTCAACCTCCGCGTGCCAGCACAGATGTTCCTCATCGTATCCGGTGGAGTAGGTGACCACAAAGCCCAATTCCTTCGCTTCGGCGGATACTCTGTGCAGTTTGTCCAAAAGTTCCGGCTGGGAGTTGAGGTCCTCAACCGTGCGGATTCCGTGCTTTATCAGAAGTTCCAGAAGTTTGCCGGGTATCCCGTGCCTCTGGAAATATTTCAGGATTCCCTCAACCCTCGCA
>JAMOPH010000090.1 GCA_027064665.1 bacterium
ATCTGGGTCCGCCGAAACCTGACCTCTGGGGCGCACGATGTATGCCTCTTGTGGCGCTGACCATTGATTCTGTCACCTTTACCATAAATTACCAGCGGGATGACGGTGTATTCCCCACGGAAGCAAGAGTGGTGGTTGATGATTCCGTGTTTGCGATGACCACCACAGACACGGACCCATCCGATGGCGCCCTGTATATCGCCAGAGGCAAGCTTGCCCCGTGGAACTACAGGCATCACTATGAGTTCGTTATGCCCGAGGGGAATACCGTCAGATTTCCGCAAGTGGGGGAGATTGAAGGACCTTTTGTCAACGACACGGTTTTGCTTTACTGGAGTTTTGAATTCAATCAGAATGGAACGGGAACCGGCGACTGGGAATGGGGGCAACCGACCTCAGGTCCCGGTGGTGCACATTCGGGCTCAAGGTTATGGGCAACAAATCTTTCGTGGCGTTATTCGGGCAATTCCCGTTCATTTTTGACCTTTGACCCTATGGATTTATCTGAGGCGGAGCACCCATATTTGCGGATGTGGATATGGTATTCTATGGAGGCAAGGACGGGTCGCACGGGATATCGTGATGCCGCCAATGTGTGGGTTATTCACGATGACGACACGACTTTTCTCAATCCGGAGTATGAATATCATGGAATATCAAGTTATTCTCTGTCTCAACCCGTGGGAAGAAAGCCTGCGTGGGGCGACAACGATGTCGGCAATTTCTGGCACCAGGTCCATTTTGACCTCTCGCCGTGGGCTGGCGATACTATCCAGATTGTGGTTGCATTTATGAGCAATTTCACTTCTTCTGACGACGGCATATATATTGACGATGTGGCTGTTCTAAAGGAGTTCAGTCCGCCGCCGTATGTGTCCATAACGGTCAACGGTGGGGATTCTATTCTATGGCAGAAAGAGGCAGAATACAGAGGAGAAATTCTGTATTCGGATGCTCCAGACTCAATCTGTGTTAGAAATCTCGGCAACACGCCGATGGATTTGCTGTTGGGGATATTTGACATAGACTATTCCAATTTTAGATATACCGATTCGTCCTGTTATGGATGTTTTGGCGTGTGGGGTCGTTTCACAGACCATAATGTTGTCCCATCCCCCGGCGAATATAATGATTCTCTTGACTGGATTTACCCGGAGACGCTTGTTCCGGCGGACAGCCTGAAATACGGTCCCGCTGGATGGAATATCCCTCCTGATTCAGCGGATTATCTGTGGCTGAAACTAAAAACGCCGGAGTATTATTCTCAGGATACTCTCAGGGCAAAAATCCTGCTGAAGGGGGTGATTCACACGCCGTAAATACTGACAGGCAGAGCAGAGGCAGATATATACGCCGGAGCGGTCTAAAAATAGGATGGCAAAATCTCTTCGTCATCCCGGTCAGGATTGCCGCTCTGTTTCCAGACATACTTTGCTATTATATCAAACTCCAGATTCACATAATCCCCGGCGGATTTTTGTCCGAGCGTGGTTCTTTTCATAGTTTCGGGAATTATTGCGCAACTGAATTTTTTGTTAGAAACATTAACCACGGTGAGACTTATCCCATCTATTGCGATGGAGCCTTTCTCCACCAAAAATTTTTGATATTCCGGCGGGTATTCTATCTCCAATATATACTGCGCCCCCACAGGTTTGAACGACGAAATCCTGCCGACACAGTCTATATGCCCAAGAACTATATGCCCATCCAAAAAACTCTGCGGAGTGAGGGGGAGTTCAATATTCACTCTGTCGCCGACCTTTAGATATTTCAGTGTCGTGCGCCGGACGGTTTCCTCAACTGCGGTGAATGTGGCGGTATTCCCAACGATTTCTTCCGCAGAAAGGCACACGCCGTCAATCGCCGCGCTTGCGCCGGGGACAAGTTTGCCCGCAAAACCATCCCATTCAAGGGTTATTCTCTTCCCGCCGCCGGCAGGAACTATGGATTTTACCAGCCCCGTCCCCTGTATGAGTCCGGTGAACATATTCTATTGTTGCCTCAGAGATTTCATAAAGTCAACCAGAATTTTTTCGCATCTTTCCCGCAGGACGCCGGATTTCACAAGCGGGTGGTTGTCAAACCCCGGGTCGTTGGGGAAATCCCACACTGTTCCGCAGGCACCAAGTTCCCTGTTTGGTGCCCCGAAGACGATTCTTCTCACGCCCGCCATAATCAGCGCCGCCGCGCACATAGGGCAGGGCTCAAGGGTGATATACACCTCACATCCCTCAAGGCGCCAGTTGGAAATTTTTTTGCTTGCTTCCCGCATTGCGACAATTTCCGCGTGTGCCGTGGGGTCGTTGGTGCTTTCGCGCAGATTGTGCCCCCGCCCGATAATTTCACCGTCCTTAACTATAACACATCCCACGGGGATTTCACCGATTTGGGCTGCCTTTTGCGCTTCGGTGAGCGCCTGCACCATAAATTGTTCATCGCTGTGGTCTATCATATCTAAAGCGTATTTTTTACATATAGCAGAATTTAAGTCCCCAAAGGCTAAGTCAAGAAGTTTCGCCATTTCTCCAAATTCAACAGTAAAATTCCTTGAGAAATCGGGATTGAAAATATATTTTGTAAGTGTGAGATACTTCCTCTACACACTGGCGGGGTTTGTGGTGTTTTCGGCGCTGGCAAGTTTGTTCGTGTTTGGCGGCGGGAAGAAAGACGCGGGCAGCGAAACTGTCCCCGTCCAGCGGATGGGCGACCTTGAAATAAAACTTTCCGTGGCGCCCAAAACCGCAACCCCCGGCGACACAATCTGGTTTGTTCTGTCGGTGATAAACCGCGGGAACGAGGATATGACCGTAAATCTTCCCACGCCCCAGCCGGCGAGGTTTGTGGTGTATCATAAGGGGCGCCCCGTGTGGCGCTCGGATTACGGAATGATGTTTGCGCAGGTCATCACGCCGTTCAAAATCGCTGCGGGGGATTCTATCCCTCTCAAATCGTTCTGGCTTGGCAAGGACAACAGGGCGCAATGGCTGCCGTTGGGGAAATACATCGTTGAGGGATGTTTTCTGGGCACCAAGACCTGTTTGAAGGACACCGTTTGGCTGGTGGATTGATTTTGAACTTATAAGGGGGGAGATATGGTGAGAACAAAAATCGTTTTGTTGGTGGCGATATCCCTTTTTGCGGGGGTATGGGCGCAGATTCATCTGCCCAAAACCGGACTGACCATAAGTTATTCCAGCGTGGGGATAAAGGGGATTTTGGACAACTGGTGGTATACGGAGGCGGTAGTGTGTTCCACCCAGACTGGTTGCGCCGATGTGATTTTCGTGGTGGACACCTCGGGCAGTATGTCCGACAAAATCAGCGAGTTATACACCGAGATAGGGGAGTTCGCCTACAATCTGGAGTCCGAGGGGTATGACGGCTCGTATGGTATAGTGACTTTTGTGGATGACCCGAATTTTCCGGCGGGGGACACGCTTTTT
>JAMOPH010000091.1 GCA_027064665.1 bacterium
TCTTTGGTGTCCACCTGCACTAACTCAAAGGGCGCAAGTTTCCCCTTCCACCTGCATCCTTTCTTCCGAACACGCTTGCGTTTTCGCTTTCTCAAAAGTCCTGCCTCCCGCCAAACAAAATCTAATCCAAAGGACGCCGAAAAGCCAGCAGATACCTCGTCTGCTGGCTCGTTTATCCTTCCCATCAACCCCCGAAAAACTACTTCCTCCACCCAACCCAACTTAACTACCGATAACTGGATACCCTGTTAGGTAAAATTGTCAAGATTCTGCCGAAAACTGTGGCATCAGGGCGCAGAATTTATACAATAAGCAGGATGGGGAAAAAGTTCCACATAATCACCTACGGCTGCCAGATGAACAAATACGATTCTGATGCCCTGCGTGGGCTGATGGAGTCTCGGGGGCACAGATGGACAGAAAGCGTTGACGAGGCGGATATTGTGATTGTCAACACCTGCGCCGTGCGCCAGCACGCCGAAGACCGTGCCCTCGGAAGAATTGAGGAGATTATTGGACACAAAAAGCGCAAGCCCAGTCTTGTGGTGGGAATTATGGGCTGTGTCGCCCAGGAACACGGGGAAAGGCTTTTTGAGAAAATCCCCGGTCTTGATTTCGTCGTGGGCACCGACAACCTTGATGTTGTGGCGGACATCGCCGAGGGCAAACTCAAACCCGGCGCATACACCTCAATTAACAAAAATTTTCTGGGGATTGACGCCGCCGCCCACATTGAGCCCGGGCAGGTATCGGCGTTTATCACCATTATGCGGGGATGCGACAACTTCTGCTCCTACTGCATTGTGCCCTATGTCCGTGGGCGGGAAAGAAGCCTTCCGCCGGAGCGAATTCTCCAGCAGGTTCGCTATGCCGTCTCCCGGGGCGTGAGGGAAATCACTCTCCTGGGGCAGAATGTCAACTCATACCGCTGGGAAGATGTTGATTTCCCCGCACTGCTTGATATGGTGGCGCAGGTTGAGGGGGTTTGCCGTCTGCGGTTTGTCACCAATCATCCCAAGGATTTCACGCCGAAAATTCTGGATGTCGTGGAAAAGCACGGCGAAAAAATTCCGCCGGCGTTCCATCTGCCTCTCCAGAGCGGAAGCGACAGAATCCTGCGCCTTATGAACCGGAAATACACGCTGTCCGACTATATGAGGATAATTGAGGAAATCTACCGCCGCTTTCCCGATGCTGCAATAACCACAGACATCATCGTTGGTTTCCCGGGGGAGACCGAGAAGGATTTTGAATCCACTCTGGCGGCTATGCGTGATGTCGGATTTGCCGGGGTGTTTGCGTTCAAGTATTCGGTTCGCCCGGGAACTGCGGCGGCAAAGTTGGAGGACGATGTCCCCGAAGCCGAAAAAATCCGGCGCCTGCGCACCGCAATAGACCTCGGGATAGAACTTGCGAGGCAGTTCTCGCAAAAGCATATCGGGAAAGTCTTTCCAGCACTGGTGGAGAAAAAATCCCCAAAAAATCCCGGCAAACTCGCCGCCACACTGCCCTCGGGAAGAACTGTCCTGATTGACGAAAACTTCGCCGAAATAGGCGATATTGTCCCGGTCAAAATCACCGATGCCAAGGTGTGGGTTCTCCGCGGCGAGGTCGTGGAAAAGTAGGTTCACTTTTTGATTTTGTTCAAAAGTTTCTGCGCTTTGCGGGCAAGTTTTTCGGGGGGATTTCTGTCAAAGATTGCCTTCAAAATCTGTTCTGCCCCCTCGGGTTCGCCCTGCCGAAGACGGATTTTCGCCTCCAGAAAATCCGCCCACAAACGCCAGGTGGTGTCGGGATATTTGTCCCGAATATCGTTGATATAGACCACTGCGGCGGAGTCTTTATGCATTTTGTAATACAGTTCTGCGGAAAGATACTGCTTGTGGGCGAGTTTCTCATAGCAACTGTCCAGACCGGCACGGGCGCTGTCGGCAAACTTTGAGTCAGGGTAATAATCCAGAAAATCCTTGAAGGCATCAATTGCCTTGTGGGTGTATTCCTGGTCAAGTTCGGGGCGAGGCGAGGCAGCAAGATACGCTTCCCCTAAAAGATACGACGCCTCCTCAACCAACTCGCTGTTCGGATATTGATTTATCAGCCATTTGAGTTCCGATGCCGCTAAGGTGGGCTGCCCGTCTTTTATGTAGGCTTTCGCCGTCAGAAGATGGGCATCATCCGCCAGAACCGATGGGGAATAGCGCAGTTTTTCCAAAGTCTCAATCGCTTTCTGATACTTGCCCTTTTGATAAAACTCCAGCGCCCGGTTGTAAATCTGCTGGTCGGTGAGGTGTTCCTCGGCCGCTTTGCTGCCGGCGCACCCGTAAAAAATCCCCCACAGGGCAATCAATATGAGCAGTCGTTTTCTCATAAGCGAAAAACAAATATCCGGGTTAATCTGCGCAAAGTCAAACGAAATTATTTTTATAAAAATGTTGCGCATTTTTTGTGATACCTTATTTTTAATTTGAAAACACCGAAATCTAAAAGGAGGGGTATGATGAAGTCAAGTTTTTTGGGTGTTTTGATTGCTGTGCTGACGGTTTCTGTGGTCTTTTCCCTGCCGGTCAACTATCAGGGGAAACTCACCTACACCGACGGCGTGGGGATTAACGACACATTTGATGTCGCTATGAGCATCTGGGATGACCCCACTGCCGGCACAATGGTGGACGCAGACACCGTGAGCGGCGTTGCGGTTTATCACGGGCTTTTCTCCACGACATTTGATATTGATATCCCGCCGACATACCGTTCCACGCCGCTTTATATCCAGATTTCGGTGGACACATCCGGCACAGGGACCTGGGTCACTCTCTCGCCCCGCCAGATGATTACCGCCGCATTCCGCGCTATGTGGACCGACAACTCCACAAATGCCGTCTATGCCGACACCGCAAGTTATGTTCTGGGCGACAATGTGGAGTATGACAACTCCGGCAGTGGTCTTGCCTCCGAAACAGTTCAGGGCGCAATTGATGAACTTGTGGACAGCCTCAACACTATTGATCTTCAAAAAGCCTATAACAATGGCGGTGTAATCTATGTTTCTTCTGGTGCGGTGGAGATAAACGACACCTCCACCACCAACCACATCAGCGCCCTTGAGGTCCGCGGGAACGATGCATCCTACGCTGCTCTATATGCTTATTCCAATGGAGATGGTCCCGCAATTTACTGTTCGGGGGATTTCCGCATAAGCGGGGCGACTTCCACCCGGTTTTTCTCCACCGCCGACATTAACCTCCAACTTGACCGCGACGGAGGCGCCTCCACCACAAATCACTTCCGTGTCCGCAACGACGCCGACGACATAGTTTTTGATGTCAGCGAGGATGGTTTGGCGCAGGTCTCCGGGATTCAGGTGGATTCAATCAATTTGGGTGGAGACTGGCACACAAAGTTTTTCCAGCAGTTGAGAGCCGAGGA
>JAMOPH010000092.1 GCA_027064665.1 bacterium
TGACCACAGCACGGGTCAGCGCCGAGCGGAAGCCCACCAGGTGCGTCCCGCCGTCAACGGTGTGGATGTTGTTGGCGAAACTGAGCACCAACTCGTTATAACTGTCGTTATACTGAATCGCGATGTCCACCGTCACATCGTCCTTGACGCCTGAGATGAATATCGGCGGGGAAAACAGAGTTTTCTTTCCCTTGTTGAGATACTGCACAAACTCCACTATCCCGCCGTCGTACTTGAAACTGACCTGCCTGTCTTCACGGTCGTCGGTGAGGGTGATGCGCACGCCGGGGTTGAGGAATGCCAGTTCCCTGAACCTTGCGGCGAGGGTCTCAAAGGAGAAATTTGTGTCCTCAAAAATCTCCGGGTCAGGCTTAAAGCGAATTTTTGTTCCGCGGCGGGTGGTGGTGCCGCGGCGTTCAAGTTTTGTTGTTGGCGTGCCGCGGGAAAATTTCTGGATATAAACCCCGCCGTCGCGCCAGATTTCAACCTCAAGGTATTCCGACAGCGCGTTGACCACCGAAATCCCAACGCCGTGCAGACCGCCGGAGACCTTGTAGGTCTTTTTGTCAAATTTTCCGCCGGCGTGAAGTTTTGTCAGCACAACCTCGGCGGCGGGTATACCCAACTGCGGATGAATATCCACCGGGATTCCGCGCCCGTTGTCCACCACTGTGATGCTCCCGTCCTGATGAATTGTCACATCAATTCTGTCGCAGAACCCGGCGAGCGCCTCGTCGATTGAGTTGTCCACCACTTCATAGACCAGATGGTGTAGTCCCTCCGGTCCGGTGGAGCCAATATACATCGCCGGGCGTTTCCGCACAGCCTCAAGCCCCTCAAGGACTTTGATGGACTCTGCGGTGTAGGCTATGTTGTCTTTTTTCTCCCTGATTTCCTCTTTACTCATTGTTCCTATTCCTGCTAAATTTTTTGATAAAATTTTGACCTCAAAAATTTCAGGTTCAATATAATAAAAATTACGGAAATTGCAAGGAAAAATATAAAATTTTTCCTGCGAATTTGAATTTACAAATGCGGCAAAAGATTTGTTAAAAAATGTGAGGTCAGATGAGGTTGACCTCATCGCCCTCGTGGGGAACAATTACTTTACCCACATTCGCCAGGCGCTGAAGTTCTATCGCCAACTCCAGCGATTGGGTCTCCTCGCCGTGAACCACAAACACCTTTTTGACCTTGCCCATCCGCCTGACATACTCGCGAAGTTCGTTCTTGTCGGCGTGGGCGGAGAATGCGTGCGACACGAACACCTCAGCCCGCACCTTGTACTTTTCACCCAGAATCGGCACCTCTTTCCAGCCGTCGGCAAGTTTTCGCCCTAAGGTGTTCTCCGCCATAAAGCCCACTATCATTATAGTGTTTTTCGGGTTGCCGATGTTGTTTTTCAGATGATGCAGGATTCTTCCCGCCTCAGCCATCCCCGATGCGGAAATTATTATCACAGGGTAATTTATGTCGTTCAATTCTTTTGACCTGTCCACACTGCGGACATATTCTATGTTCAGGTGGGTGAATGGGTCGTCGCCGCGGCGGAAATACTCCTGCGTTTCCTCATCAAACCAGTCGGGGAATCGGCGGAAAACCTCGGTTATATTGACCGCAAGCGGCGAATCTATAAATACTTTTATCCGCGGTATCTTGCGCTCCTCCATAAGTTCGTGGATGTAATACAATAATTCCTGTGTTCTCTCCACTGCGAAGGATGGAATAATAATTTTCCCGCCGCGGTTGTAGGTGCGGTTTATAACCTCCTGCAGTTGGTATTTTGCCTCCTCAATAGGCTCGTGGACGCGGTTGCCGTAGGTGCTCTCAATTATCACATAGTCAACCCGGCGAATCTGGAACGGGTCGCGCAGAAGCGGAAGACCTTTCCTGCCGAGGTCAACCACATAGGCGAGTTTTATCATCCTGCCGCGCTCGCGCACGCGAACTATCGTCAGCGCAGAGCCCAAAATGTGCCCCGCCTCAACAAACTTTATCTCAACATCCGGCGCGACCTTGAACCACCTATCCAGATTGTGCGGGCGGGTCAGCCTTATCGCCTCCATAGCATCGGCGGTGGTGTAAAGCGGCTCAATCAGCGGCAGACCTTTTCTGCGGTTTCTCTTGTTTATGTATTCCGCGTCGCGCTCCTGAAGATACGCCGAGTCCGGAAGCATATAATGAATCAGCGCATCTGTGGGCACTGTGGCGTGGATATCCTTTGTGTACCCCTGCTTGACCAGGTTCGGAAGGTTGCCGGTGTGGTCAATGTGGGCGTGCCCGACAACAACCGCATCAAGTTCCTTCGGGTCAAAGTGGAAATTGAGGTTTTTCTCGCGGGTCTCCTTGCGCCTCCCCTGAAAAAGCCCGCAGTCAAGCAGAACCTTGCTCCCGTTGTCGGTGGTTATTAGATGCTTTGAGCCGGTGACATTCCTCACGCCGCCGCAGAACTTTATCCGCATCGTGCTCTCCTTTCGGTGAATTTCGGATTTCAAACCAATATAACTCCTCGCCGGCGAAAACACAAAGTTTCTTTGGCGGACGCCGCGGCGCAAATCGCTCAACTGTTGTCCGAAGATGAAAAAAGCCGGGCAAGTCAAACTCCCCAGAAGCCGCCTGCCAGGGTTTTTTATACAACTCCCGCCTTTTTCCACAACTTTCGGGCGATTTCGTTGGTCTTTGCGGCGATTTCCTCCTCATCGGCGACTAAAAGTTCGCCGTTCCGTATCAGCATCCGCCCGTTGACGATGGACAGGTCAACCTGATGGGAGTATCCGACAAACACAATTGCCGCCACTGGGTCGGAGAGTGCGCCCACAAACTGGGGATGGTCAAGGTCAAAGGCGATGATATCCGCGCCGGCGCCCTCCTCAATTTTGCCTAAAAGCGGAAATCCCAGCATATCGGCGCCGCCGCGGGTGGCAAGTTTGAGGGCATCCCGGGCGGTCAGGGCATCGGAACCGTATTTCACCCGCTGGAGCAACATCGCCTGCCGGACCTCTGCCAGCATATCCGAGGTGTCGTTGGATGCCGAGCCGTCAACCCCGAGCGAGACCCGGATTCCCATCTCAAGCATCTCTTTCACCCGGGCAATTCCGGACCCCAGCCTCATATTTGAGGTCGGACAGTGGGAGACTCCGGCTTTCGTCTCCGCCAGAACCCGCAGTTCATCATCGTTGAACCAGATTCCGTGGGCGAAGAACACATCCTCGCCGAGCCATCCCCACTTTTCCATCAGCGCCAGCGGGCGCATACCGTATTTTTCAAGGCAGTATTCGTCCTCATCCCGGGTTTCGGCGAGGTGAGTGTGCATAAGGACTCCATATTTGCGGGCGAGTTCTGCGGTCTGGACCATAACGGTCTCCTCCACAGAGAACGGACTGCACGGGGCA
>JAMOPH010000093.1 GCA_027064665.1 bacterium
GCAGAGAAAATATACGGTTCCGGCGCAAGAAAAGTGCTTGTCGCCTGTTCCGGGCGCGAGGGATTTTTCTCGCTGGAGGATGCATACTGCGCCGGGATGCTATATGAGGAACTTGAGGAACTTGCCGAAAGGCAGGTTCGCGGCGCCAACGACGGCACCACTCTGGCGTATTCGCTGGTGAGATATTTTGGCTATGCAGTGGATGAGATTTTTCACCGTTCGGAACACGCGCGCTATCTGGCAAGTCTCGGACTCGGCGAGGACATTTCCCTCGCCGGGGAAGTTGATGCCGATGGTATCGTTCCCGAGGTTGTTGACGGCGAGGTGAGGGCACTATGAGCGAGGATTCCCGGCAGGGCTGGGTTCAGATTCCCACATACCGCACCTGCTTTGTGTGCGGGGAGCAGAATCCCATCGGGCTGAAACTGAAATTTTTCAGTCTTCCCGACGGCACGGTGGAGACCGAATACATCCCCAAGCCCGAGCACTGCGGGTATTCCGGGATAGTCCACGGCGGGATAATAAGCGCGATTCTGGATGAGGGAATTGGCTGGACAGGTTTTGTGCCATTCGGCAAGTATTATCTAACTATGGAGTTGAGGGTGCGGTTTAGAAAGCCGGTCAGGTTGGGGAGAAAGTATAAATTTCGCGGTGAGTTGGTTAAAAAGGTCGGCAATGTTTATGTCGCCCGCGGCGCGCTGATGGACGAGGAGGGCACAGTTTACGCCGAGGGCGAGGGGAAATACTTTTTGACCGATGAGCCGGAATAATAAAAGTTTTTAGGAAGGGGTTCGGGGAAAGCCCTTTTTTCAAAAAGGGTTTCCCCGATAAAATGTGTTTGTGCGATAAATATGAAAATATCCGCATTTATAGTGGCATATAATGAGGCTGATAATATCGCCGATGCTGTAAAAAGTCTAAATTTTGCCGATGAGATTGTGGTGATAGATAACGCCAGCGGGGATGATACGGGGGAAATTGCGCGGAAACTTGGCGCCAGAGTTATTAGATTAGAGAAAAATCTGGGGTATGCGGAGGCGAAAAAAATAGCGATAGAAAACTGCGCCAACCGCTGGGTTTTCTGGCTTGACGCCGACGAGCGGGTTTCTCCGGAACTTGCGAGAGCGATTGGGAAAATCCCCGAGGAGGATTTTGATAGGTTCGCCGCATTCTGCGTGCGGCGGAAAAGTTTTTTTATCCGGCGATGGATTCGCCACTGCGGATGGGGCAACGAGAGGATAATCCGCCTTTTTGACAGGACCCGCGCCGGGATATCCGACGCGCTGGTGCACGAGGGGGTGGTCGTGCAGGGTCCGGTGGGGGAGGTTGATGGGGAGATTCTACATTATACGGCGCGAGACTTTTACACATTTTTCGCCAAGCAGATGAAATATGCCCGCCTTTCCGCGCAACAGATGGTGCAAAAAGGCAGGAAAGTTTCCGTGTTAGATATAGTTTTTAGGCCAATTGGAGCGTTTATTAGAACATTTTTTGTCAAATTAGGGTTTTTGGATGGAGTAGAGGGGTTCACAATTTCTGCTATAAATGCCACCTATACATTTCTAAAATACGCAACCGCATACTACTGGACCGTGTCCAGAAAGGAGGATTTGGGATGAAAATTTCCGGTTTTTCCTTCGTCAGGAATGCAATAGAATTAGATTATCCTGTGGTTGAGTCTATAAAATCGATTTTGCCGTTAGTAGATGAGTTCGTTATAGCCTGCGGGGATTCCACCGACGGCACCACTGAATTGATAAGGTCAATCGGCGACCCGAAGATAAAAATTATAGAGACTGTGTGGAATCCCGAAGATTTCGTCCACGGGCGGTCAAACGCTGTCCAGACAAATATCGCCCTTGATGCCTGCACAGGAGATTGGTGTCTATACCTTCAAGCCGACGAGGTTATTCACGAAAAATACCTTATGGTTATAAAAAAAGCATGTGAGAAGTATTTAGATGATAAACGAGTGGAAGGATTTTTGTTTAGTTATAAACATTTCTGGGGCGATTATCGCCATTATCAGTGGACTCATCACTGGTATAGGCGGGAAATTAGAGTGGTTAGAAACGGAATTGGTGTTAGAAGTTGGCAGAGTGCACAGGGATTTAGAATAAACGGGCGCAAGATGCGGGTAATTCAGATTCCGGCGGAGATTTTCCACTACGGCTGGGTGCGGAATCCGCTCAAAATGCGTAAAAAAATGATTGCCCTTGACACGGTTCATCACGGGGAGAATGAGGCGCGGCGCCGCAACGCCCCGGAGCATATCCCCTTTGATTACGGAATTCCCGACCACCTTGCGGTGTATCACGGCACGCACCCCGCTGTAATGCGGGAAAGAATCGCCAGAAAGGACTGGGACTGGATTCCTGAATCGCCAGTCAGACATAGGCACGATAAATTGTTCGTTCGCCTGTGGAGTTGGATAGAAAACGAGATTCTTGGATTTAGAATAGGGGAGTATAAAAATTATATACGCCTCGGATACGACCACACTCTTGGACAATATGTTGGAAAACCGCTGGAATAAAATAGTATTATGCATTTTGATTTGTTTTTCTATTGTTTGTGCCGGCGAGAGGGAACTTTCGGTTGGTGCCTCGTTCTCGGCGGTGGGGCAGAGATATTATATTTTTGAGCAGGACACCTCCTCGCTTTCCCCCGAACCTGCGGCGACATTTGAGGGTGCATATAAAATGGAGAGAGGAATTCACGGTTTACTGGGGGAAATCTCCGGCGAAATGGGGACAAAAAGTTTATGGACACTAATTGGCGGCAGATGGAACTTTTCTATCGGGCAGTTTAGCACAGAAATATCGGAGAAAGTTGAGGCAAGGGCACCATATTCTAAAAATTCAGATGTCGTTGGGTATGCGAAACATAAATTTTACCTGAAACTTCTGCAAAAAATTAACAAAAATTCCATCTCTGCAAAAATTTGGGTTGAAAATAAAAATTTTTCTAACACCGGGGAGTTCTATTACGACTATGACCTTCTGCGTTCTGAAATAAAATATAAGTTTTATGTTAAAAAGTGGAATTGTTATGCTGTGTGGAGATATTCTTTTCGCAGTGTCCCGGATTCCGCCGATGCCAACTACGACCGCAGGCAAATAGAAATTTCCGGGAACTATTTGGGACCTGCCGGACAGATACTTTCGGCGGCGCTGGCGTATGATTCCCGATATTTTCCCTCTGCTGACCACAGGGGGTCCTATTCTGCGCTCTCGCTGTGGGGCGACGGCTCGGTTCCCCTCGGCACCTTTTTCGCCGACATCTCCATAGATGCTGAACGCAGGGATTACACCACCGAGGATGATGTATATTATGATTATCTATATCTTTCCACCGAAGGCAAAATT
>JAMOPH010000094.1 GCA_027064665.1 bacterium
GTCCTCGTATGATGCCATTTTATCCTCCAAATTTTTTATTCCTTGTGGTTCATAGAGTTGCGTTCGCGCTCAAATTTATCCTTGACTTCTTGAACTCACTTTATATTTTAAAGTTAGAAGCAAAAACCGTGGAGGGCAAAAAATGAACCAAAACACCAATCTCGCCGAAAGTCTTAAGTATCTCGCCGACCTCGCCGAAAAAATCCGGCAGGGGCAGACCTCGCGGGCGGAGGGCAAACGCTATATAATCTGGGGAATCCTGACTGCGCTGGGATTTATAGGCACCCAAGTTCTAATATGGGTAAAGGTTGACAGTTTTCTGAGTTTTGTAGGACTTTGGGCGGTTGTAGTGGTAGCCGGCTTCGGTTTTAGTGCCACTGTGCGCGATAAAACTGAAACTCCAAAAGTTTTCCTGTCCCAAGTTATGGGCAAAATATGGATATTCCTTACATTTGCCCTGTGGCAGTTCCCCGTGGCAGTAATTGTTGAGGGTTACTTCAACCGGGTACCTCATCTATCTATGGTCATTCCTGTGGGCGAAATGGCGTTTTTAGCTATCGCAGCGGGAATTATGGGTACTCTTTTCCAGTTCAAATATTTTACTCGCCTTGCATGGATTGGTTTCATTCTTATGTTTGTCTGCGCTCTGTTGCCGGAACTTTTCGGAATCTGGTTCGCAATTATGCAGACTTTGATTTTGACCGTTCCCGGAATTATGATTCTAAAAAGCAGAGGAGAAAAATGAACGCCGATTACGAATTTCTGCTTTCGCCGGCGCGGCTTAAAATATGCGCGTACCTCGCCGTAGTCGGGGAGGCGTCGTTCTCCGAACTCAAACGCGAAACTAAACTTACCGACGGCAACCTGTCGGTCCAGTTGACAAAACTTCAGGCTGAGGGTTTTGTGGTCTCCAGCAAGCAAAAATCCCCCAAAAAACGCACCCAAACCCTCTGGCGCCTGACAGACAAAGGCATATCCGCCCTCAAAAAATTTCTATTGTGGGCTCAAAATCTGCAGAACCAAATCGGCAAAGATAAAAATGGTTGAAATACTTTTCAATATCCATAAATTTTATTTAAATCCAACCCAAACAGGAGGTAAAGAATGAGGCGAGTTACAGTTCTCGCAGCGCTGATGCTGATGACCCTCGCTTCAGCACAGACTTTCTCCGCTATGGAATACTACCCGATGGGTGTGGGCTATGTGTGGAGTTATCTGGATTCGGTAAGCGGTTCTGATTCAATTATAGTCAGCACTGTCAGGATAACTGACCAGGTTGTTATGGACGGCTACCCCGCCTGGGAATTTGTGACCACCCAGGAAGGTTCCGATACGACTGATACCACTTACATTCAAATGCGCGAAGATGGATTTTATCAGTTTGTGTCGATTCCTATATTAGGAGAACAAATCATAAAATTTTTGCCCATAACTTTTGCCCTCGGCGACACCTGGCAAGCGATAATTATTGACACCTCTATGGACACTATGGGCACCACCGTCACCGCTCACATAGAAGTCTATGGCTCCGCCGAAAACACCGAGGATGTCTCCACCATCGCCGGCGATTTTGAAAACTGTGTCCGAGTAATCTATACCTCTTACACCGACATCTCCGTTCCCCCTTACTATGAGAGCTCCGACACCATCGTCACCAATGAAATCTGGCTCGCCCATTTTGTCGGAAGAGTCAGGTCAATTTTCCGCGACCTGAACCCTATGTCTTCCTCAGAATCCCACTCCTGGCTCCGCGAATACGACCTGACCAAAATCGCAGAAACTCCGCTCCCGCAGAGCGTGAAATTTGAGGCATATCCCAACCCGTTCAACAGCGCGTGTGTGATTCGCACTCCCGCGGGCACCGATAAAATCGCCATCACCGATATCTCCGGGCGCACCGTCGCCGAAATTGACCACCCCGGAATTATCGCCTTCTGGAAACCATCCGCCAACACTCCCGCGGGCATCTATCTTGCCCACGCGGTATCCGATGGCAAAATCATCGCGACCCAAAAGATTATGTTCCTCAAATGATTCTGCGGGCAATCCAAAAAATTCCGAAAATCTGCGCCCCGGCAAAACCCCGGGGCGTTTTCATATACGCCAGATTCCCTTTTTCTGCTCAAGCGCGGTTACTAAATATCTTATTGCGTCCATCGTGTGGTCGTGGACGCCGTCCTTTTCGGGGAGTTCCGTCGCCGAACCCGAGGAATTTTCGGGATAGTGGTATCCCCTGAAATCTGCGATTGTCCGCCGGCATTCGGGGTCAACGAAAAGATGAACCTTCCCGTCGGCGGAGCGGATTTTCCCGCGCACCGCGAAAATCCCGGCGAAAATTGACCCGCCCACCGCACGGATTTTGGAAATTCCCATCTGCATCAGGATATCTGCCATCGCCATCCCGCCGGATTCCTGCCGGGAGTGAGTCGCCTCAAAGCCCGTGATTATCTCCGCTATGCGGTCGTAGGGCACCCGCGCCCTGAAAATCCTTCCCGAGGGCAGGCGAACCGTCTTGCCCATAATGACTTCCGCCACCATCTGGGGGGTCATAAAGGACTCCACCACCTCGTCAAAGATGAAGATGTTGCCGGCGCCATCGGTTTGCGCCCACAGAAGCGCGGTTGGATGGCGCCAGCCGAAATCCGCGGCGAGATATGTGGGCAGGTCCGGTCGGGGCTGATGGCGGGCGATATTTTCCTCCCCGAAATCCGGATAGACCTGCCCGAGGTAGGATTCAAAGGACGCCTCATACTGCTGGCGGAAAAATTTGGGGTCCAAAATCTTTCTGGCGCGCTCAATCTCTGCCGGGTCAATCAGCGGGTTGTCGGCGGTTCTGGCGAAAATTGTGCTCACCTGCCCGGAGTTGACCAGTTCCCACACCCAGTTGTGCCCGTTGGGCGTGGTGGTGATAAAGCCGAATCCCCGGGTGGAAATCACCCGCGACAGCATCACATCCCACACCTTGCGGGGGAGTGTCGCCGCCTCGTCAATGTGGAACCAGTGAAGCGTGAGCCCGTACAGCCTTTCGGGAATCTCCGCCGAGCGGAACAGCACCACCGAGCCGTTTTTGAGCCAGAGTTTGTGCTCCGAGCGGGAAAATTTTTTCACCCACCGCGCGGGCAGAAGGCGCTGCCACAGGGGAATCAGCACATCGCGGAGCATCGTATATGTTGGGGCGACCACCGCACCAACTGTTCTTTTCCGCCGGGCAAAACGAATTCCCTTTGCCGTTCCGGCGAAACTTTTGCCGCTTCGCACCCCGCCGACGAAAGCGCAGAACCTCGCCGGACAGTTGACGAACTCACTCTGTTTTGGTGAAAGTTTTATCTTCATTGTTGACAAAGCC
>JAMOPH010000095.1 GCA_027064665.1 bacterium
GACACCGCCCGGCAGATTCATTTCAGACTTTTCCCGGTGATAAAGGCGCTGTTTGTGGAGGGCAATCCGGTTCCGCTCAAGGCGGCGATGGCGATGATGGGGCTGTGCGAGGAGCGACTTCGCCCGCCGCTGACACCGGCATCGGAAAGCACAAAAAAACTGCTGGAAAAAGTCCTCAAAGAGGCGGGGCTGATAAAACAAAAATCGTGAGGGGGGAACTATGAGAATTTTAGTGTCCGGGATACTGGGGAGAATGGGGCGTGCGGTGGTGGATGTCGCCGGCGAGATGGGGGAATTTATCGTCGCCGGACTGGACACCAAAAGGACAAGCATTGGCGAAATTCCAGTCTATTCCGACCCGGAAGACCTGCCCACAAATGTTGACATAGTTATTGATTTTTCAACGCCGGAGGGCACATACTCAATCGCCGAATGGTGTCTGGAAAACCGCAAGCCACTAATCAGCGGCACCACCGGTCTTGACGAGGAGGTGATGGGGAAAATCCGCGAACTCGCCGGTATTGTGCCGGTGTTCTACTCAACGAATATGTCCCTCGGGGTGGCACTTATGGGCGAGTTTGTGAAATCTGCGGCAAAATTTTTCCCCGATGCCGATGCGGAAATCGTGGAAATCCACCACAGACGCAAGGTGGATGCCCCAAGCGGAACCGCAAAGACTTTCGCCCAACTGATTCTTTCCGCACGGGGCTGGGACGAAAGCGCCCTGACATACGGCAGGCAGGGATTCACCGGCGAAAGACCCAAAGAGCAAATCGGGATACACTCTGTGAGGGCTGGCAGCATCGTGGGGGAACATCAAATTCTGTTTGTTATGCCGGAGGAAGAAATTATATTGATTCACCGTGCGCTTGACAGGAAATTATTTGCCCGGGGAGCGCTGACAGCGGCAAAATGGCTCCTGCGCAAAAAGGCGGGGCTATACTCCCCCGGGGACATAATCAAATCAAAGTTGGAGGGCTGATATGAGAAAATATCTTTTTGCAATTGCGCTTGTGATGGCGTGTGCAGTGTTTGCGCAGAATCCGCCGAGGGAACTTGTCGCCACAAGCAACCTTGACAGCCGTGTGGAACTGGCGTGGAAATCCCCGGCGCCCGAGGTGACCACATACGAAATCGCCTACGACGACGGCACCGGCGGCGGAATTGACGAGGCGGAAAGAAACGACATTCTTTCGGTCAGGTTCACGCCCACCGAAAGATGCTCGCTTCTGGCGATAAAGTATTTCGGGTATTGTCCGTTCCCCGAACTCAATGTTGAAATCGGGGTTTACGCCGACAACGGCTCCGGCAGACCAAACATATACTCCCCGATTTACACCACAGAGCACACCATAATCTCCGGCTGGCAGACAGTTGACCTCTCCGAAGCGGGGCTCACCTTTGATGCCGGCGAGGAATTCCATCTTGGGATAAAGAAAATCGTCAGCCCGGATACATTCCCCCACTACATCATCCACGACCCCTCCCCTGTTCCGGAACAGCGCAGTTGGTGGTTTGACTACAGCGATTTTGGATTTTATCCGGTTCCCGGCGACCTGCAAATCAGGGCGATAGTGACCTACGGCTCCCGTGTGATGGAACTTTCTGCCGAACCGGTCGGGAAAAGAACTGTCCCCTATGATTCTCCCGCACCGGAGGAGTTCGTATCCCCCACAAGCGCCGAGGATGTGGAGTATTATAACATCTACCGGGGGCACCTGCCGGACACCTCGGCTCTGGAATTTCTGGATGTGACCACCGACACCTTCTACACCGACGAGGATGTGACCAACGATGAGGTTTACTACTATGCGGTCAAGGCATACCACACCGGGCGTGGGCTTTCGGGATTTTCCAATCTGGTGTGTGCGGTGCCGAGGACTCATTCCTCAACCGCAACGCTTGACACCCTGATTTACGACGACGGCAGTCCCGATGCCACGGCGTTCTACTCCGAGGGCAACGGGTTCGGCACGGTTCTTCCGATAAATCAGGTGGGGCAACTCAAAAGTTTGCTCTACAGGTTCAACACCTCGGGGCAGTTCAAGCCGCAGATATGGTCGGTTGATGCCGATGAGTATCCGGATTCGCTATTGCTTTCGGCGACATCGTGGCTTCCGGTGAGCACACCCGGCTGGCGTGAGGTGAATGTTGAGGGCTGGCACACACTCATCGTTGACAGACCGGTGCTTGCCGGCTGTATAGTGGGCGATTTCACCACCGGGCTTGCCGTGGATGTCCCCGGGAGAATCCAGTCCTACGACTACGGCGGCGGCACTTGGAGCCCGCTTCCCGACAGCACATATATGATACGGGCGGTGATTGAATACTACGACGACTGCGCATATTTCCACATCCGCAAGGGATGGAATCTTGTGGGCGTGCCGGTCTATTTTGAGGACAACTCGGTCGCCCACATTTTCCCCACTGCGTTCGGCGGCGTGGCATACAGATGGAAGTTCTCCACCGAGACGGAATCGTGGGCGTATGACACCACCCACACAATCAATGCCGGCGAGGGATACTGGATTTATTCTTCTGTGGACACCTCGTATATGCTCTGCGGCGGAATACCGATTCGCACTATGGACATCGCGCTCCATCCCGGATGGAACCTGATAAGCGGTATATCCCGCACGGACGGGATAGCAAACTACGAGATTGAGACATATCCAAATGGAATTTTGGGCACTTATATTTATCTCTACACCTACGACCCGGTGGCGAGGGAGATGGTTGAGGCGACAAGAATTCTGCCCGGCAGGGGATACTTCATCTTATCTATGGACTCCGGGGCATTGATTATGAGATAAAAAAGGAGGGATAAGATGAGAAAGATTCTGGCGCTGCTGGCGGTGGGGCTTGCGGTTGGGAGCGTCTTTGGAGGAAGAATTTCTGGAAGGTTTGTATTTAATTGCGCAGAGCCGGATCCGTCGGCGCAGGGGGTGGCTGTTGCACTGACTGAAAACCAAATGAGAGCCCTTGCCGCTGGAGAACTGGACCCTTCTGATATTGATCTTGCATTTGTCACAGGTCCAGGATGGACATTTGAAATTCCTGATACTGCTCGTCCGTTCAGCGATGACAGCGCTTATTATGCTTTCGGAGCGGTGGTGAGCGGAAGTTCATTTGAGGGAAATCCGATGGGGATATATCCTCTCAGTCCGTTCCATACCGCAGATGGAGAATATGATGGCGTAGAAATTCCCCTTGACGACACCGTAGATGTGCATATTAACTTGCGCGTGGCACCAGATATTGAATTTTCTAACATCTATGCCTCAGTAGTAGATGTCACCGAAATGACTTTCTCCGGCAGCGGCGTCCCTGATACGGAT
>JAMOPH010000096.1 GCA_027064665.1 bacterium
GGAGAAAATCGTTATTGGGTCGCCGTCAAAGAACCACACCGATACCAGCGCCGAATCCACGGGATTCCCGGCAGAGGATATATTTAGGGCAATCTGTGTCGCGCCGCGGGGGAGATTTTCCGGCGCCTCAACCGTCAACTCCCGCGGAACGGATTTCCACAGGTTCACCGAGGGGTCGCCGATGATGTTGTAGACATAGAGATAGTGCTCCACGCCGTCGCCGGGACCGCGGTTGTCGGGATAGGACAGATAAAGGGTTATCTTCCCGCGGAGTGCGCACTGCCCGAAGGTGTGGAGATTTTCCTCAAACAGTCCCCAGTAGAAGCCCTCGCAGTTTGGATTGTTCCATTTTGTGTGGGTGTCGTGGTCGGAGGGACCGTAGAAATCCACGCCGCCGCGGGGTGCGGCAGGAGTTCCTGCGCGAATCCACGCCTCGCAGAACGCCGGGTCCGAGGTGGAACTGTTGAAATCCCCGGTGCCGCACACGATACTGGTCACAAAGGGCGTCATATCAACATTGGACAGCCCCATCACATCGCCGACATAGAAACTGGGGAATGTCCATCCGGGGGCGCCGCCCCATCCGCGGTAGTTCACAAAAGCCACGCCCTCGTTGATGTAAGCCGAAATTTCATCCGCGCCCCGCGGACAGGTGGTGCCGTAGCAGAAAAATGTGTCCAGTTCGGTGAAACCCTGCCGCAGAGCCAGTTCGCGCAGCCACAGACTCATAAGCCTTGGCGTGGTCGGAGTGGGAGTTCCGCAGCAGTTGGCGGCGATGATTGCGCCACGGCGTAGCCATTCGCTTCCCCTCGCCAGCGGATTCGCCTCGTAGTGGACCACTTTGTTGGCGTAGGTCTGTGCCTCAACCTCGTTGTCAACCGAAATCCTGCCAACCATAACATCGGCGAAGTAGTCGTCGCCATCAAGCAGGGAGTAGCGATAGTCCGAGGCGTAGGACTCTCCGGCGAAGGGGCTGTAATAATCGTAGTCGGGCAGAAATGTCCCGCCCATAGCGACATCGCCCACAAGAACCACATAGTCGGGCGGATATTCCCAGTTGTCGTAGGCGTTCTGGATGTAGTTGAGGATATCGTCGGCGGAGGGTGCGTCGCCGCCGCCCACATCGGTGTAAGCCCGCGCCACACGAACACGGTATCCTCTCTCCTGCCGCCACTCCAAAAGCGGCTGGATATCGTCAACAAAATCGTCCCGGGCGATGTAGAGAATTGTCCCCCGCCGAAGATTCTCGTTCCTCGCGTAATACCAGTAGTTCGCTATCACGGATTGATATATTCTCGCGAATGCCCCGGAGATGACGGCAGGTTCGGGTTTTGGGTTGCGGGGGTCGTAGGCGTTAAAGTTCACTCTGACCGTGATTTTGCGGGCGATGAGAAGTTCTTTTGTCTTCGCATCGTAGCGGAAGGGATAGAAGTTGACCGGAATCACCCTGAAATCCCGCAGGATGGCGGGCGCGCCGACATCAACCAACTTTTCGGGATAAATTCCGTCCCGGTATGCCGCCGGATTGTAGGAGAAATCATCCTGCGAGAAGGGGTCCTGCACGGGGTATAGATTGATGTTCTCCAGCGAATCCCACTGGACCTTGAGGACCTTGAGCGTGGCGCCCTTTTCTCCAAATACCGCAACCAGCGTGCTGAAACTCGGAATTTCCGGAGCGCCGACCTGCCCCACAAAACCGCCGTTGGGAATGTGAAACCTGACGAAATCCCCGTATTGCGTGGAGATGGTCTCGGCGTATTCGCCCTCAAGGACGAACTCAAGCGTCACTCCAAAATCCGACTCGTCAAGGCAGCGGACTGTTGGGGCAAGTTGCCCCTCGCCCCGGGCAAGGACAAAAATCGCCGACAGAAGAATTATCTTTCTCATTTATGGCTCCTTTGTTTTTATCGCTCCGTAAATATTACGAATTGTGTGGGCGTTGGACAAGTTCGTTTAAGTGCAGAGGCGATTGAAATGAAATTTTGTCCCCGCCGGGTAAACTTTTAGAAATGGTGAACATATCAGAGTATTCGGCGCTACTGCCCTGAAAAACCGCTGCGTTTTGCGATGGATTCCCTCAATTTTCTGATTGGGGCGTAGATGGAGTCAATCGCAAGGACGGTGTCCATCTGCGCAAGAGCGCCTGCCGTGTCGCCGGCGTGGAGAAGCACGATGGAATAGTTCGCCCGATATTCCGGCGAGCGGGGTTCCAGTGCAACCGCTTTGGCAAGATATTTTTTGGCGAGGTCAAACTGCCCCTTGTTGGATGTATATACGCCGAGGATATTGTAGAACCCTGCGTTTTCGGGATACAGGTTTGCGCCAAGGCGCGCGGCAACTGCGCCATCCTCAACCAAACCCTCGGATACGAGTTCCCGGGCGAGATTCAGCAGAGAATTTTCAAAGCAGGGATATTGTTGTTCAAGATGTTCCCGCACGAACGAGGTCACTATTGCTCTCTTTGCCGAGTCGCCGTATTGGGTGGCGTCAAGATATGCCTTTATCTCGGGCAGAAGGTTGTTTATCGTCCACTGAAGGTCAAATTTCCTGCCGTAGAGGGCGAAGTTCTGCAGAGTGTCAGGGTTGAAGGACTTTATGCGGTATATTTCAATTTCCGGGATGCATTCGGTGGCATCCACAATCTGGCGGGACTGCCACAACCTTTTGAGGGCGAGACGGTTCGCCGTAAGATATGGGAACCACGATATTGATAGCGCCGCATAGCGGGGCTTGTATTTTGCGATAATCTCTGCCGCAAGGGAGTCAAATCCTATGGTGGAGTATTTTATTCTTCGGCGGTTCTGCCATATCAATTGCGCTACATCGTTGGAGACCAGCCCGGCGAGGTCAACCACCGGCAGGTCGGTGTCGTATTTTATCCTGCCCACATCGTGAAGCGCCACGCTCTGGCTTTTGTCTTTGACCAGAGTGTTGAGCGCCTCGGCGCATTCGCCGTGGACTGTGTTTATCTGCTCAACTGTCTTTGCGGTCATTTTCGCCCAGTAGGGGAGAAGCAAAATGTTCGGCAGGATCACAAGGGCGGCGAAAATCCAGATAGATATCCTCGGCAGTTTCCTCAATATCGCCCCGGCAGATACAAACACCGCCGACACCAGAACGGGGATTATCACAACCGTGTATCTTCCGAAATGGACTTCCTGATATGAGACGAAAAATTTTGCCGCCGGGAAAAGAATCAGCCAGATATACGGCAAAATTGCCGGCAGTATCTCTTTCGGGAGTTTGAGGATGGCAAAAATTATGACCCCCACCGATGCCAGCGCAGTCAGAAACAGCAGGGGGTTATCGTGCCAGAACAGACTGATGGTGTATGCGAG
>JAMOPH010000097.1 GCA_027064665.1 bacterium
GTGCTGCTGCACTCTCTGATTGCGCTGTATCCCCGCCAGTTTGAGTTCAGGGCGCCGCCGTATGAGTTTGAGACGCAAAAACTCCCGATTGATATCCTGTTCGGCTCCGACCGGTGGAGAAAAATGCTCCTCGCCGGCGCCGACCCCCGGGAAATCTATGAGATGATGTCGCAGCAGTCCGAAAAATTCCGCCGGGAAATAAAAAAATTTTACCTGTATTGACGATGATATATCTTGTTGATGGACATAATGTTATTTTTGCAGGGGCGAAAAAGTTTTGTTCCGCCACCGAATCCGGACGCCGTGCCGAACTGGTGCGGAAAATCAGGGATTATCTCGTCGGAAAGCGAGGGATTGAGGTGGTCGTGGTGTTTGACAGCCGGAATAAGTATCCCGCAGAGAAAACCCCTAAATCCTTGCCGAGAGTGAGGGTGATATACGCCTCGGAAAACCGCAACGCCGACGAGATGATTGACATTATGGTGCAGAGGGCTAAAAATCCCCGGGAGATTGTGGTGGTCTCATCCGACAGGCAGGTTCTCAAAAATGCCGATTATTCCGGTGCCCGCACGATGACCGCACAGGAGTTTTTGGATTTGATACTCCCCGCCGAAATTTCGGATGATGATGCGGACGAAAAGCCCGAAATCCTCACCGATGAGGAGATGGCGGAATGGAAAAAGTATTTCGGGATTGATTAGGTCGCCCGGTTTTCCCCGGAACTTTTTGGGAAATATATTGTGAATGCCGTTCCCTCGCCCTCGGCGGAGCGGACCTCAATGTATCCGCCTAATTGATTGACAATTCCCTGCACGATGGACAAGCCAAGACCTGTGCCCTTGGGCTTTGTGGAGAAAAACGGCTCAAAAATTTTGTGGAGATTTTCCCTCGGTATTGCGGGACCGGTGTTGTGCACAGTGATTCCGGTCAGTGGCTCGCCGCCGAAAAGCCCGGTTCTTTCGCCCGCCGCCGAGATTGTGATTTTCCCCTCGTCCATAACCTCAACTGCGTTGTTGAACAGGTTTCGGAATACCTGCTCAATGTGGTCCTTTTTGCCGACTATTTCTATATGCGGCGGGAGATTGTCCACAAACACGATTTTTTTGTCGCCTAACCGCAGGCGGGTGTATTCGTCAATCAATCGGCGAACCAGTTCGGAGACATCCACCGATTCTGTGCGGAAATACTCCGGTGGAAGTTCCTTCAAACGGGCGAAGGTCAAAAAGTTCTCCAGAATTTGCGTTAGTCTGTCAGTTTCGCGGATGATAAGTTCGGAGACTATGGCGTGGTTTTTGCCGAGGGGGGCGTTTTTCAGTTCGTCCATAAGCATTTCCACGCCGCCGCGGATTGCCGCCAGAGGGTTGCGAAGTTCGTGCGCCAGCCGTGCGGAAAGTTCGCCGATCGCTGCCATTTTTTCCATCTGCTGCATAAGTTCCTCACGGCGCTTGTCCTCGGTGATATCCTCAAACAGCCCAATCACGCCCTGGATTTTGTCCCCGATTTTGAGGGTGCTGATAGCCACCGCAAGCGGGATTTTCTGCCCGTATTTGTTCTCAATCTCAATCTCGCTTCTGCGAACTGTTGGGCTTTTCAGGGCGGACAACAGCGCATCTGTGAGGGGTTTCAGCCTCTCGGGGAAAGTTCGGCTGATTTCTTTCCCCAGCACCTCATCGGCGGGAAGTTGCAGGATTCTGCTTGCCGCAGGGTTGAAATAGACCGCCCTGCCGTTCTCATCAACGGTGATTAAGCCACTGCGCATATGCTGGATAATCTGGTCTGTGTTCCACTGGGCACGCTCAAGTTGTTGTTTGGCGACCTCAAGTTCGCCGAGATGGGTTTTTATTTTGCTTGATAGGTATCCGCTCAAGAATGCTACTATATATAGAAAGCACACTCGGAGATACGCGGATAAGAACACAACTTCGGGGTCCCGGTGAATTATTTCTTGATTTTGCATATATATTGGTGTTATTATTCCCTTCGTTCGCAGATATATCAGGATACTATATGCTACTGCTGCCACAGTAGCCGTGGCAACTGTTCCGGGTAGTTCAAAGAAGAATGCGCTGGAAAGTATTGTTAGCATATATAAAAGCGTGAATGGGCTTGATTCTCCGCCGGTATATTGGATTATAGCCGTCTCAAACCCGATTTCTATGAGTAGTTCTATTGCATATAGAAAGCCGAATCGCACTTCTTTGTGGGCTATATTCCAGAAATACAGTGCGGTTAAATAGCCCAGGGTGACAAGACCGTATATCACAAATAATTTGAATAAAAACTGATATTGGGAGAGAAATAATATGAGCGTTGAGAACAAGAAAATTAGAATTATAAGTCTTGCTATGAGTAACCAGCGCAGTTTTTTCTCAAGTTCTGCTCTCCAATCCGATATATTTTGGAAATTTTCTGGCATTATTATGCAAAAAGGTGAGTCATCCTTTGATTTTCCCGATGATATCAAACATAGGTAGATACATCGCTATCAACAGACCACCCACTACAACACCCATAACGACCGTCATCAAAGGTTCAATTAGTGCAGTTAGGCTTTCCACCGCGGCGTCAACCTCCTCATCATAGAAATCCGCCACACGGGAAAGCATCTCATCCATATTGCCCGTTTTCTCGCCGACATTTATCATCTGGATAACCATCGGCGGGAAAACACCGCTCTCCTCAAGAGGCGCGGTTATGGTTTCCCCCTGCGATATAGCGATAATTGCGTCCTTAATTGCCTTTTCAATTACGGCATTGCCGGCGGTTTTTGCGGTGATATTGAGGGCATCAATGATATTTACACCACTTTGGAGCAGAGTAGAAAGGGTTCGTGAAAACCTTGCCACAGCGTTTTTACGAACCAGATCACCAAATACGGGTAATTTTAGTTTTATACCATCCAGTATATACCTTGTTTTTTGGTGTTTCATTCCCATTTTATACGCCATTGCAAGCCCGATAAGACCGCCAATAATTAATGGCAAATTTCTTTTTAGCCAGTTTGATATATTTATAACGATCTGAGTTGGTTTAGGCAGTTCTGCGCCCAGCGATTCAAACATCCCGGCGAAAATCGGCACGATAAATGTCAGCATAACCCACGCAATGATCACCATCATAGTTCCCACGATAGCCGGGTATGTGAGTGCGCCTTTCACCTTGCGCCGGATGGCGTCGGCTTTTTCGCGGTAGTCGGCAAGCCTTCTGAGGATTACCTCAAGCGCACCGCCGATCTCTCCTGCCTCAACCATATTGACATACAGTTCGTCAAAGATCTTTTTGTGCTTTGCCATCGCCTGCGCCAGGGTGCTTCCGCTTGAGACGGAATCCCGGATG
>JAMOPH010000098.1 GCA_027064665.1 bacterium
TTCTGCACTTCCTTGCGGGCTTTGTTAACTAATTCCTCCTTATCCGGCGGGGGTATCAAATCATCCATACCGATGGAGATTGAGCCGTTGGTGGCAGCCTCAAAACCGAACTTTTTGAGGTCATCCAGAAAACGCACCGTGCGTTTGAGTCCCACGACATCATAAGCCTCGGAAATCAATTCCTTCAGCGTGCCCTTTTTGAGCAGTCGGTTCACAAATCCTAATTCCTTGGGGACAATCTGATTGAAAATCACCCGCCCCACAGTGGTGGGAATGAATGCACTTGGCAACTCAACCTCGTGCCTGTTGCCCTCTTTGTCGGCTATAACCACCTTTGTGGGGTTTTTGTAATCCGTTCCAAGGACGATTGACTCCACAACACCGCTGACGGGCGAATACACATCCTCATACTCCTGAACGATTTTCTCCTCGCCGTTTTCCTCAACTTTGCGGGGACAACGGGGAACTCTTGCCAGCAGGTCGCCCTCGGAGACCTCGCTCTCCTCATAGACCGATATGTGAATTTTCTGCGCCGGAATTCTAACATATATTTTTGCGTGGACACCGACCACGCCGTGGTCGTGCGCTATAACGACCTCCTCAGGGGAGTAGAAAATTTTGCCCTCCCCCTTTTCGCCGGGGACTTCCTTGGTCATATAATACGCCCCCAGAACCATATCCTGAGTGGGCGAGGCGATAGGCTGTCCGTTGGCGGGCAGAAGAATATTGTTCGCCGAGATGGTGAGGATGTGGCTTTCAATCTGGGTCTCGGGGGAAAGCGGGACATGGACAGCCATCTGGTCGCCATCAAAGTCGGCGTTGAAGGCGGCGCACACCAGCGGGTGAATCTGGATTGCCTTCCCCTCAACCAGCACGGGGTAGAAGGTCTGGATTGACAACCTGTGGAGCGTGGGGGCACGGTTGAGCGCCACCGGATGGTCCTTGGTTATCTCCTCAAGCAAATCCCAGATTTCCGACCTGCCCCGCTCAACATACTTTTTCGCAGACCTTATCGTCTGGGTGATTCCCTTTTCCTCCAATTTGCGAATAATGAACGGCTTGAACAACTCCAGTGCCATCGTCTTCGGCAGACCGCACTGCCAGATTTTCAGGTCAGGGTTGACCACAATCACGGCGCGCCCGGAGTAATCCACACGCTTCCCCAAAAGATTCTGCCTGAACCTTCCCTGCTTGCCCTTCAGATAATCCGAGAGGGATTTGAGGGGGCGATTGCCCTGCCCACGCACCGCAGTGGTGGTCTTTCCGTTCTGGATTAGGGCGTCCACCGCCTCCTGAAGCATTCTCTTTTCGTTGCGCAAAATCACCTCAGGCGCCTGAATCTCCATCAGTTTTTTCAGGCGGTTGTTGCGGTTTATCAGCCTGCGGTAGAGGTCGTTGAGGTCGGAGGTGGCAAACCTTCCGCCGTCAAGCGGGATCAGCGGGCGCAGATCCGGAGGAAGAACCGGGATCACCTCCAAAATCATCCACTCGGGCTTGTTCCCGGACTGCCTGAACGACTCCACCACCGACAGGCGCTTGAGCAGAACTTTTTTCTGCTGTTCGGATTTTTCCACATTTATCTTTGAGCGGATTTCTGCGGCAAGGTCGTCAAGGCGGAGTTGCTGGAGAAGTTTTTTGAGCGCCGGAGCGCCCATCATCGCCTCAAACTCCAGCCCCTTAGCCTTGAGTTCCCTGTATTCGTGCTCCGTCAGAAGTTGCTTGTATTTGAGTCCGGTAACCTCGGGGTCGCCGGGATCGGTCACGATGTATGCCTCGTAGTAGATAATCTGCTCTAACTGGTTGAGGGAGAGATTCAGCAGTGTGCCGATACGGGAGGGACTGGTTCTGACATACCAGATGTGGGTGACCGGCACGGCGAGTTCAATGTGTCCCATCCTCTCACGGCGAACACGGGAGTGGGTCACCTCAACGCCGCATCTGTCGCAGACAACGCCCTTGAAGCGGATTCCCTTATACTTCCCGCAGGCGCACTCGTAGTCCTTCACAGGACCGAAAATTCTCTGGCAGAACAGACCATCGGGTTCGGGCTTGAAGGTCCTGTAATTTATGGTTTCAGCCCGGGTGACCTCGCCATAACTCCACGAACGAATGGTGTCCGGGCTTGCGAGCATCAAGCGAATCGCAGAAAATTCTTTTTTCTTCTTCTCCTCGGTTGTTGACGCCCCAATCAATGCCATATTTGCTCACCTCTTTTTGGTTTGGGTTAAACCACACAGGAAATCTATGTGAACGAGGGCGAGCCCTCGGGAAATCACTCCTCATCGTAAATTAACTGGACATCAATGCACAGAGCCTGCAGTTCGTGCACAAGAACATTGAAGGATTCGGGGATACCGGGTTCGGGCGGGTTTTCGCCCTTAACAATTGCCTTGTATATGGCGCTTCTTCCCTGGACATCGTCGGATTTGACGGTGAGCATCTCCTGAAGCATATAAGCGGCGCCGTAAGCCTCAAGCGCCCAGACCTCCATCTCGCCGAACCTCTGACCTCCAAACTGCGCCTTTCCGCCCAGCGGCTGCTGAGTGACGAGGCTGTAAGGACCGATTGAACGGGCGTGGATTTTGTCGTCGGCAAGATGTATCAGTTTCATCATATACATCTCCCCCACCGTGACTTCCTCGGGGAATTCCTCGCCGGTTCTGCCGTCGTAGAGTTTTATCTTTCCGGAACGAGGGAGTCCGACATCCTCAAGTTCCTTTTTGATTTCCTCAATCGTGGCGCCGTCAAAGACCGGGGTGGCGCCGTATTCGCCCTTTTTCGCCAGCGCCCATCCAAGATGGGTCTCCAGAATCTGCCCGATGTTCATTCGGGACGGCACACCCAGAGGATTGAGGATTATATCCACCGGAGTTCCGTCCTCAAGGTAAGGCATATCCTCCTCGGGCACGATTATTGACACCACGCCCTTGTTCCCGTGGCGACCTGCCATCTTGTCCCCAACCGAAATTTTGCGCTTGATGGCGACATCAACCTTTGCCATATGAATCACGCCCGGGGGAAGTTCATCGCCGCGGATAAGTTTCTGCTTTTCGTTCTGGAATTCCTCCTCCTTGCTGGCAATAAGTTCTGCCGCCTTGTTGAGCAGTTTCTGGATTTTCGTGTTGATTTCCTCATCATCGGTCCACACCGAATCGGGCGAGACCTCGTCAATGTTGAGTTTTTGCGCACGGGTCTTGGTGATTTTCTTCCCGGAGGGAATCAACTCCTCACCGGTTTTGGCAGAGATTATGTTCTGCGCCCTTGCGCCCACCAGGAGTTCCTTTATCTTTTTGTCCCGCCTTGCCTTTATGCGATTTATCAACTCCCTGTGCTTTTTCTCAAGTTCCTTGATTCTTTCCTTGTCCTCTTTGGTCATTCCCCGTCCCTTGCGGGAAAGGAGCAGAGTATCTATCACAACTCCCTGCACACCGGGCGGAACGGTGAGAGAGGTATCTTTGACATCGCCGGCTTTCTCGCCGAAAATGGCTTTGAGTAGCCTGAGTTCGGGGGTAAGTTCGGTCTCGCCCTTGGGGGTTACCTTGCCCACGAGGATATCTCCGGAGCGCACATGGGCACCAACCCGCACAATCCCGCGCTCATCAAGGTTCCTGACCATCGCCTCGGAGGCGTTGGGGATTTCCCTCGTCAGTTCCTCGGGACCCAGTTTGGTCTCACGGACATTGACCTCAAATTCCTCAATGTGGAGAGAGGTATAGACATCATCCCGCACGAGGCGCTCAGAAATTATGATGGCGTCCTCAAAGTTGAACCCGTGCCAGGACATAAACGCCACAAGAACATTTTTTCCGAGGGCGAGTTCGCCGTTTTTGGTGGCGGGACCGTCAGCGATGACCTGCCCAGCCTTGACCCTGTCGCCGACTTTGACGAGCGGACGCTGATTTATCGTGGTGTCCTGATTTGAGCGCCTGAACTTGACAAGTTCATACACATCCTTGTCGTCTAAAAGCGTGGTTCCATCCTTATCGGAGACGGAGATTTCAATTCTGGAGGAGTCCACATAAGTGACCACACCGTCTCGTTTGGCAAGGACAACAGCGCCGGAATCCACGGCAGCCTTGAATTCCAGCCCGGTTCCCACCAGCGGCGCCTCGGTGAACAGCAGAGGCACGGACTGCCTCTGCATATTTGAGCCCATAAGAGCCCTTGAGGCGTCATCGTGCTCAAGGAACGGTATCAGCGCCGCAGAAACACTGACCAACTGCGCCGGAGAGACATCCATCAAGGTCACCTCATCCGGCGAAACCTCAATGATATCGCCCCTTCTTCTGGCGACGACGGGGTTCTGCAGAATTCTTCCGTCCTCATCAACCGGCGTGGTTGCCTGAATTATGGTGTGCCTGTCCTCCTCATCGGCAGTGATGTAGACGATCTCATCGGTGACTTTCCCGTCAACCACTTTCGCAAAGGGGGTTTCAAGGAATCCATACTCGTTTATGCGGGCATATGTGGCAAGGGATGTAATAAGCCCGATGTTCTGACCTTCCGGCGTCTCAATGGGACACATCCTTCCGTAGTGGGTGTAGTGGACATCCCTGACCTCAAATCCAGCCCGTTCTCTGGAAAGACCTCCGGGACCGAGCGCAGACAGGCGGCGTTTGTGCGTGAGTTCCGCCAACGGGTTGGTCTGGTCCATAAACTGGGACAACTGCGAGGAGCCGAAGAATGTATTTATAACCGCCATCACAGTGCGGGCATTGATTAGTTCGCTGATGGTAATTTTCTCCATATCCTTGGTGCGCATTCTCTCGCGGACAGTGCGAGCCATCCGGGCAAGACCGATTCGCACCTGGTCCTCAACCAACTCCCCCACAGCACGGGCACGCCTTACTCCCAGATGGTCAATATCATCAACATAACCGACGCCGTGCCGCAGACCGATGAGGTATTTCCCTATCTCAATGAAATCCTCGGGGAGGAGGGTTCTCTGGTCCACGGGGACATTCATCTGGAGGCGCTGGTTCATCTTATAGCGCCCGACCTTGCCGAGGTCAAAACGCTTAACATTGAAGAAATACTCCCGCATTATTTCATCTTCTTTTCCCTCCTCAACCACATCGCCGGGGCGCAGACCCGAATAAACCTCCTGGACAGCCTCGTGGCGAGTTTTGGTCTTGTCTGCACGGAGAGTATTGAATATAACAGGAACCATCCTCGTGGTATCGGGGATGACCACCGGGATTTTGGTGATGCCCTTTGAGGTGAGTTTTTTGACATCGGATTTCTGGACAACCTCGCCGGGTTCCAAAAGAATTTCGCCGGTCTCGGGGTCAGCGATATAATCTGCGCAGAACGAACCAACCGCCTTCTCAATACCCTTTCCTTTAAGGGTGACCTCCTCAACCTTGTGGAACAACTCAATTATATCCCTGTCCCTCTCATAGCCGAAAGCCCTCAGCAGGGTGGTAAACGGAACTTTCTTGCGGGCGGAGATGACCACATGGAGGACATCACGGACATCAAAGGTAATCTCCATCCACGAGCCGTGGAGAGGAATCAAGCGAGCGGAGTAGAGCACCTTGCCGTTGGGATGGATTCTCTCATCAAAGAACACCCCCGGAGACCTGTGGAGTTGTGTGACCACCACACGCTCGGAGCCGTTGATGATAAAGGTTCCGGTGGGGGTCATAAGCGGGAAATCGCCCAGATACACCGAGGATTCCTTTATGTCCTTGACCTTCTTATCGCCGGATTCCAGATCATAACTGACCAGCCTGAGTTTGACATAAAGCGGGGCGGCATAGGTCAAATTCCGGGTGCGGCACTCGTCAACGGTGAATCTGGGTTTGCGCAGTTGATACGATTCAAACTGAAGTTCATATTTGCCGTAGACATCAACAATTGGGAAGGAGTCCAGAAATGCCGCCTGAAGCCCCACCGGTTTTCTCTTTGACGGCGGGACATCAGCCTGGAGGAACTTTTTGTAGGAATTTATCTGCACCTCCAGGAAATTTGGCATTTCAATTTTCGGCTTGACCTTCCCAAAACTCCTGCGCTTGATAATTGGTATGGCTTTCATAAGGAGTTTTCCCCTTGTTTAGTTGGGTTAACCTCCAAAGAGGGTCTTTCCAAAATAGACCACAGGAGATACTGGTATTGCAACCAGTTCTCCTGCAGTCTGGCGACATAATTTGTTGCACCACAAGGCGTTATTTAATTTCCACAGAAGCCCCGACGGCTTCAAGTTTCGCCTTGATCTCTTCAGCCTCAGCCTTGGGTATGTTCTCCTTGACCGGCTTGGGCAGATCACCCTCCACAAAGTCCTTGGCTTCCTTCAGCCCCAGACCGGCTATCGCGCGCACCTCTTTAATCACCTGGAGTTTCTTATCGCCCACTCCAGTGAGATAGACCGTGAACTCGGTCTTTTCCTCGGCGGGTGCGGCAGCCTCACCGGCGGCAGCGGCAGGTGCAGCAGCAACAGCCACCGGGGCAGCGGCGGAAACACCAAATTTCTCCTCCAAAGTCTTCACCAGTTCCGCCAACTCAAGAACGGTAAGGTTCTCAATCTGCTCAACGATCTTTTCAACTGCGCCTTCTGCCATTTTCTCCTCCTATCTTTTTGTAATCTTTTTCAACCTTCAAAAAACGAATTATCCCTGCTTTTGTTTGGCGAGTTGGTCAAGTTGAGTCACCAACCCTCTCAAAAGCCCGGACAGGACAAAGACTATGCCGTATATCGGGCTGTTGAGTGAGCCCACAAGTTTCGCCCTGAGTTCCTCAAGTCCGGGCATACTGGCGAATTCCTCAAATTTTTCGGGACCGTAAATCTCGTCGCCGACCTCAATTGCCTTGACCTGCGGTTTTTCGTGCTCCTTGAGGAACTCCTTTATAACTTTTGCAGGCGAAATCGGGTCGTCCTCGGTGAGAGCAACAGCAGTGCTTCCCACCAAAATTTTGTCGTCAACCTTGCGCTCTGCCCTCTGGTGAGCAAGCCGCACAAGAGTGTTTTTGACCACCCGGAACTTGACATTATTCTCCCTGAACTTCCGCCTCAACTGGGTCATCTCCTCAACATTGAGCCCCTGAAAGTCCACAAGGTAAACGACATTGTGCTTTCTAAGTTCCTCTGTCAGTTCCTGAAGTATTTTTTCTCGTTGAGCCCTTAACATTTGGACATCTCCCCCAATTTATTTTTTCAACACATCACTTATATCCACTCTCACTCCCGGTCCCATAGTTGAGGACACGGTGATGTTTTTGATATACTGCCCTTTCACACTTGCCGGACGGGCTTTGACTATGGCGTCAATCAAAGTAGTAGCGTTCTCCACAAGTTTATCCACATCAAAGGAGACCTTGCCAATGGGTGCGTGGATGTTCCCAGCCTTATCAACCCTGAACTGAATTTTCCCAGCCTTTGCCTCTTTGACCGCTTTGGCGACATCCTGCGTCACAGTTCCGACTTTCGGGTTGGGCATAAGTCCTCTCGGACCGAGGATTTTACCCAGTCGTCCCACCATAGGCATCATATCCGGCGTCGCGATGGCAACATCAAAATCGGTCCAGCCGCCCTGAATTTTTTCAATCAGGTCCTCGGCGCCCACAAAATCGGCGCCGGCTTCCTCTGCCTCTTTTGCCTTGTCGCCCTTGGCAAAGACCAGCACTCTCACGGTCTTTCCCGTTCCGTGCGGCAGAACCACAGTCCCTCTGACCATCTGGTCGGCGTGGCGAGGGTCAACATTGAGCCTGATCGCCATATCCACCGTCTCGTCAAACTTGGCATAAGCCATTTTCTTGACCAGTTCCAGCGCCTCCTTCAGAGGATATGGCTTCAACCGCTCATACTGCTCAACCGCCGCACGATACTTTTTCCCTCGTTTTGGCATAACACCTCCTGTCCTTAGCGCTTTTTGTTATAAGGCTCCCACTTTTTGGAAACTATCCGGCGTGGTCACCGGCAAAAACTTTCAGTCAACGACCTCAATGCCCATAGAGCGTGCGGTGCCCTCAATAATTCTCATTGCCGCCTCAATATCTGTGGCGTTGAGGTCGGGCATCTTCTGCTCGGCAATCTCCCGGATTTTGTCCCGGGAAACCTTTGCCACCTTTACTCTGTTGGGCTCTCCGGAGCCTTTCTCTATCCCGGCGGCTTTTTTGAGCAAATCCGATGCCGGTGGTGTCTTGGTCTCAAAGGTGAACGATTTGTCCGAATAGACATAGATAACCACCGGAATCAAAAAATCCCCCATTTGGGCAGTTCTGGCGTTGAACTGCTTGCAGAACTCCCCGATATTTATCCCCGCCTGACCGAGCGCAGGTCCCACAGGCGGAGCGGGAGTTGCTTTCCCTGCCGGAATCTGCAGTTTTAATTTTTTCTCCAATTTCTTTTTAGCCATCTATCTCACCTCGCCTTTTCTTTCAATTTCAATCCACTCAAACTTTATAATAAATCGCCCTCTCGCAATCACTACATAGGGCTCAAAAATCACTTCTTATCGGGTTTGAGTTGCATAAAGTCAACATCCACCGGGGTCAGCCGCCCAAAAATTGATACCATAACCCTGACCTTGCCCCTCTCACGGTTTATCTCGCTGACAATCCCGGTAAAATCCTTGAAGGGACCATCAATAATCCTGACCGGGTCGTTCTCAGAGAAGGGGATTTCAACTTTCTGCGCCACCTTTTCCTTGCGGGTTTTCTGCATAATGGATTCAACCTCTTCATCGGAAAGGGGCACAGGCTCCTTCCCCGAGGTGACAAAACTGGTGACACCGGGCACGCCACGGATAAAGGATTCCGTATCCCTGTCCAGTTCCATCCTTATGAGGACATAGCCGGGGAAAAACTTACGCTGGACAGTCCTGCGCTTGCCCCCACGCATCTCAATGACCTCTTCCATAGGGACAAAGACCTCAAGAATTTTATCCTGCAGTCCCTTTTCCGGCACAGTGTTCTCAATATACCTCTGGACATTCTGCTCCTGGCCGGTCAGCACATGGACCACATACCACCGGGCATTGGGGTTTTCGCGCTTTTGTTCCTTGGGTTCCTGCTGATTCTGCCCGGCAGAGTTTTTTCTTTCCTTTTCGTCCATAATATTTATTACCCTTCAGTTTGCCGGGTTATCACGGCATAACAAGATAGATTAAATTTCTAAAAATCCAGTCCACAAGTCCCACATACACAGCGAGAATAATTGAAGCCGTGATAACCGCCACGGTCAGCCCCCACAGTTCCTGCTTGGAGGGCCATTTGACCTTTTTGAACTCAACCCACGATTCCTTCACAAACTGGATTATCTTCTTCACTTATATCTCCTTTATTTCTTTTGAAAGAACAAAAACATAAAAAGAGCAGGCCCGGAGGGACTTGAACCCCCAGCCCTCGGTTTTGGAGACCGATGCTCTACCACTTGAGCTACGGGCCTACGCTGTCAGATTTACAAGAATACCGTTCCCCAAAAATCTGTCAAGAATTTTTTGGGAATTTTTGCAAATTTTTTAGAATTTCTGGGAATGAGTTTTCAACCCTTCGCGGGACCGGCACCCAATTCGCCGCCGTCGGCGAACTCCTCAAGAAGTTCACGGGTCTGCTCCTCCTCCTCACTGATGGGCTGGGTCTTTTTCTTGATGAACATATACAGCGCCACCAGAAGCGCCGGAATTCCCAGCCAGATGCCGAAAAATTTTAACGGTCCCATATGGAAAACCGGTTCCGGGGCGACACGGTTGGCGTTATACACAATCACCAGCCCGGAAATCCACACGCCGAAAAAGTTAGCCAGAGGTGCGCTTGCGTGGAAAAGTTTCAGTCCTGCGGTGCGCTCCTTGGTAAAGGGCCAGAAAAGATTTCCGCCCATAAATCCGAGGCAGTCGGCGGCGACATGAGCCCAGAACGGCAACGCCACCATAAGCGCCCAATACCAGCCGAAAAGTATCCACGCCGCAATCCCAAGATAGAGCCCCAGCGTGAAACTGTGAGACCATTGCCGGTGCCACGGGATAAATATCACCTCAACCTTATCCCCCGGGCGGGGCTTGAACTCAATGGTGGGTCCGGACAGGATGTCCACCCGGGTGAACTTGTCGTAGGTGTGGATGAGTCCGCATTCCACCTTTGCACGCCCGATGGCTTTTTCGGGCGGCGGTTCGGTGCCCTCAAGCGGCTGCTGACTTGTGGACACCACCGGACCAATCTTTACCACAACCTCGCTGTTTTCGGTGTCAAACCACAGTTCATATTTCTGCCACCTGTCCGGGGCGAGTTGAAGCGTGTGAAACCGCACATGGACACTTTTGCCCGTCCGGTGCGCCTCGTTTATAGCCTTTGCGATTGTGTCGGCAATTTTCTGCGGGTCAAGGTCATCGGGGTCGGGGTCAATGATGTAATCCTCCCGGGCGAAAAAACGGGCGAACTTGAAATCAAGTGTGTCGGGTAAAATTCCAAACGCCCCCGCCACCAGAAGGTCAAAGGCGTGCCCGTTGAGAGCACGCTCCATCGCACCGGGGATAAAGGTCGCCACCGCAACACCTATTGAAAAATGCGCAATGCCTTTCATCCTGCACCTCCCCCTCAAAAATACCCAAAATTCTCCCCGGCGCAACAAAAATAAAACCGCAAAAACAAAAAGCCCCGCCCTGAGGACGGGGCTGAAAAAGTCCAAGTCCGTGTATTCACTTACTGAGCGTGCTCCTCAATTTCCTTCTCAAGCCACTTTATGGCATCCTCGCCCTTGAGAAGTTCGTCAAGTTCGGCGGGGTTGGAAAGTTTGACCTTGAAAAGCCAGACATCATACGGCGCCTCGTTAATCTGGGCGGGGTCATCCTCAACAACCTCGTTGACCTCAATAATCTCTCCGCTGACAGGGGCAATCAGTTTGCCGACCCACTTTCCGGTCTCAACCGTGCCAATTCTTTCATCCTTTGTGATTTCGTCGCCCTCCTCGGGCATATCAACATAGGAAATCTCGCCGGCAAGTTTGCAGTAAAAATCGTTGAGACCAACTTCAACCACATCATCGCCAATCGGCTTGACCCAGCAGAACTCAGGATGGTAAAGCAGGTCCTCCCTGTGCTCGTAGCCTTTGATTTCCATCTGTCTCCTCCTTTGCGATTTAGATTACCCTAACTTAAATTTGAGAAAAATTTAGTCTGTCGCTCCAAATTGTCAATCAAATTTTTGAGGTTTTTTATAAGTCCAGAAATGGTTGAGCAGGAAATTCCCCGCCGAGGCAAAGCCTATACCTATTATATTAGCCCAGAAATATGGCAACTTTGCCAGATATGTCAGCGCCAGAAAAATCGGGTAATTTATGCCAAACCCGGTGATTCCCACGGAAAGATGATACCGCAACAGTCTTCCCCAGTATTTTCGGAACCGGCGGTCGCCCCAAGTCCAAAAGTCGTTGAGGGTGAAATTGCTCAAAATTGAGACCTCAATAGCCAAAGGGCTCGCCAGCCACAGCGGAAAACCCGCAATCTCCCGCAACAGAGCGAGCATCCCCATATTGACCAAAACCCCGCTCAAGCCCACGAGGGAAAATCTAATCACACGGGAAAATAACCTCTCGCCGAAATCAAAACTCCCGCCTGCCAATGTTTTTCAACCCCAGTTTCAGTGGAACCACCGTGGCGACAAGGTTTAGAACTATCATAGCCGCCACGGCTAAAAATATCTCCCAGCCGGAATAAGCCTTGCCAAAAGCCAGATTTGAGGTGTAGCGGTATGTGGGCAGCGCCACAATGACCACCATAAGACCCACATACGCCAGAGACAGAAGCGCCGCAATCATCCCGCCGCCCGAGGACGCTATCCTCATAGGATTGAGTTCCTCAAAGTTGGGGAACAGTATCCCCAATCCCACATTAAGGCTGACCAGCGACACACTCATAAGCAAAATCCCCACCGCAGTAAGAACCATCATTTGCCAGCTCTGGGCGAGTATGCCGTTGGATATAACCGCCAGCACCTCGGCGATTACGAAAAACACCAGAAATGCTATCGTGAATTTCTCCCAGAAAAGGGCGTTCACCCGCACAGGCGACGAGATTATCGCCCAGAAACTTTTGCCCTCCATACTGATTGAGGGATACACAAACCTCACCGAAAGCGTGGCGAGGATATACCCGCAGAAGGCAAAATTCACAAATGAAATAACAGTCTGCCAGAAGAGGCTTTCCACCCGTGAGGGGACAAACCGCAGATTCGCCAGATACACCGCCACAAGCACCAGAATAACCGCAAACTGCGACCACTGATTGGGGTCCCGGATGAAAAGTTTGATGTCCTTGACCAGCATCGCCCTGACGGGTTTCTGGAACGGAGCGAAAAACCGCCACCACAACGACCTTATAAGGGAACGCCGTTTGGTTCTTCTGGAGCCGGAAAGGGATATCGCCGCCTCAAACGCCGGGAAATAGAGATATTTCGCCACCAAATCGGTGACGAAGAAGCCAAAAACTGCGCTGGAAAGCATTGCAGAGAAGAACATCAAGGCGCTGTGCCAGTCGCCGAGGCGCATCGTCCGCAGGGATTCCGCAAACCATATGTGCGGGAAATATGGATTTTTATAACTTCCCAACTGGCGCAGATAATAGTTCAGCACAGAAAGGTCGCCCATAACATTGAACATAATTCTGCCCGAGACATTTGTCCTCACATAGAAATACGCCACCGCCAGCGAGACAAGCACAAGAACCGCCACAGTGCGCTTAAAAGAAATTTTTTTCGCCAGAACAAACAGCACCATCGCTCCCATAGCGCCGACATACGCCGGCAGAAGCAGAAACAACAGCAAAAGCACCGCAACTATTCCGCTCTGCCAGAGGGGAAGTTTGTGCACCACAATGTATGCCAGAGCCATCGGGAAACTGACGACGGCGGTCGCCCACGAGGAGTAGAAGAAATTGTCTAAAAAGCGAGACCAGAAAACCTGATTGTGCGCCAGCGGCGTTGACATCAGATACTCCGTCTCGGTGGAGCGGAACAGCGTGGAGATTGAACTGACCAGATTGCTTATCACAAGCATTGTGAAAAACGCCAGAAACCCCACCGAGATTATCCTGTCGGTGAGGACAAGCCCGATATCGCTGACGGTGGAAAGGTAATCAAACAGGGAGAAAAAAATCTTGTAGGCACCTCCAAAGAACAGTCCGATGACAAAAATTGCCACGATGACTTTAGCCCAGTGTTCGGCGCCGCGGCGGAGCAAAAGCCTGCGAATCAGCCGCGGCTTGATTTTGAAAAGAAGATACCACATATCCTCTCCGGGAAATGGTGCGGGAGGTGGGATTTGAACCCACACGGGATACCCCACTGGATCCTAAGTCCAGCGCGTCTGCCAGTTCCGCCACTCCCGCTGACTCTGATAAAAGTATTGCTCCGCACACCAGTGTCAAGGTGTAAAATTGTTATACGCACTGTGATAAACTATTTTACGGAATGAGTTAAATTAGTTATCTTTCCCAAAAAATTGGGGGTGAGTATGCGGGCAGTGATAATTGTGCTTGATGGTGTGGGTATAGGTCACGCGCCGGATGCCGAAAAATACGGCGATCTGGGCGCGCAGACAATCCAGCACATCGCCGAAAAACTGGGGGGAATTTTCCTGCGCAATATGTGGCGTCTGGGACTGGCGAACATTTTTCCTATTGAGGGGATGAGCCGCAATCCTGCGCCGGTGGGGGCTTACGCCCATATGGTTGAGCAGTCCGCGGGGAAAGATTCCACCTCGGGGCACTGGGAACTCGGCGGACTTATCGTGGAAAAGCCGTTCCCCACATATCCCAACGGCTTTCCGCCGGAGATTATTGAGGAGTTTGAGCGGCGAATCGGCAGGAAGGTTCTGGGCAACAAGCCCGCCTCCGGCACGGTGATAATTCAGGAGTTGGGCGAAAAACACCTGAAAACCGGCTACCCGATAGTTTACACCTCGGCGGACAGCGTGTTTCAGATTGCCGCCCACGAGGAAATTGTCCCGGTGGAGCAACTTTACGAATGGTGCCGAATCGCGCGGGAAATTCTGACCGGCGAACACGCGGTGGCAAGGGTCATCGCTCGCCCGTTTGTGGGCAAACCCGGAAATTTTGTCCGCACGCCGCGCAGACACGACTTTTCTCTCCCGCCCTTTGACAAAACTGTGCTTGACCTCGCCAAGGACAGCGGCTACCCGGTGGTGGCGGTGGGCAAAATCTACGACCTGTATGCCGGACAGGGGATAACCCAGCATTTTTCCACCACCGACAACACCGACGGAATCCACAGGACAATTGAGCAGATTCGCGACAGAAAGGACGGGATTTTGATGACAAATCTGGTGGATTTTGATATGAAATACGGTCATCGGCGGAATGTGGTTGGATTTGCGGCGGCGCTTCGCGAGTTTGATGATGCCCTGCCCGAAATCACAGAATCCCTTGCCCCGGACGATATTCTGTTCATCACCGCGGACCACGGCAACGACCCCACTCACCGCGGAACTGACCACACCCGCGAACAGGTCCCGCTTTTGGTGTATGGCAAATCAATCAAACCGGTGGATTTGGGCGAGCGGAAGACCTTTGCGGATCTGGGCGCCACGGTGGCAGAAATTCTGGGCACGCCTCCAACCAAAAACGGCACGAGTTTCGCCGCAGAAATTTTGGGATAACTCCGAACTCGGCAATGGCGGAAAAATCTCAAAAAATTCCCCTGCGCCAGCGGGCATACCGGATAATTTTTGAATCCGACACCCCCGCCGGCAATTTGGGGCAATTGTGCGGACGCCTAAAATTTTATCACCGTTCCCACGCCGCCGGAAATGTAATTTCCGCCGTAGCGCTTCCGGAACAGATTTCTCGCCTGGTCGCCGGAGCAGTGGGTTGGCGAGACCTTTTTGACCCCCAACTGCTCAAAGCGCTCAACGATACGGGAAATATCTGTAAGCGGTGTGGCAAGAAGGTGAAATCCGCCGATGACCAGATAAATCGGGCGCGAGGGGAAAATCGCGTGTGCCCGTTCAACTATGCTGACTATCCCAGGATGGGCGCAACCGGTTATCACCACCACTCCGCTGTCGGCGTTTATGACCATCGCCTGCTCCATTATAGCGCCGCCCATCTCACCGGTTGACCACACGCCGGGGAAAATCTCCATCGGCGCGGCAATCCTGACGCACTCGGCACCGGTCGCCTCAATCTTTTCCACCACCTGCCGCGGGAAAGACGCCGGAACAAAGACCCTGACATTTGAATTTTCCCTCAAAAAATCCTCCAGCCCGCCGATGTGGTCGTAGTGGATATGGGATATGAACACGGCGTCAATTTCGCGCGGGAAAACGCCCAATTTGCGCATATTGTCCAGCAGGATATCGCCCTCCTTGCCGGTGTCAAAGAGGATAGTCTCATCCCCAAGGCGCACGACCGCGGAAAAACCCCAGTCAGTGCCCAGCCCCGGCTTTTCGGCGTAGTGATTGAAGAGGACCACGAGTTCCCCCGACACAGGCTCTTTTGCCATTGTCACCCCCTGCAGCGTTGCGAGCGCGAGAAAAATTGTCGCCAGAGTTGATAGTTTCACATAACAAATTTAGGCAAATCTAAAGGCGAGCGCAACAAAAAAGGCGGCGACCGGATTCGAACCGGTGCATCGAGGCTTTGCAGGCCCCTGCCTTACCACTTGGCTACGCCGCCCTATAAAAAAAGCGGGAGACGGGACTTGAACCCGCGACAACTACCTTGGCAAGGTAGCGCTCTACCACCTGAGCTACTCCCGCTTTCCTCATCACGATAAATATATTCCACCTCCCGGTTTGTCAAGAGATTTTTTTCATTTCCCGGGGAACTTTTTGATACAAGCGCCGTTATGCGAAAAAATCATTCAAAGTTGTAGTGTTTTTTCACCGGCTCAATCACATCCCAGGTGCACTTTAACCCCGCCGGGAAACGGACGAAATCGCCCTTTTTAATCTCAACTTTTTCGCCGTCCTCGGTCTCAACAATGACTCTGCCCTCAAGGAAATAGCACACCTCGGTGGTGGTGTATTCCCACGGGAATTTCTGCACGGGCGAACTCCAGGTGGGCCAGTTGCGGATGCCCATTTTCTCAATTTCCTCCTCGCTCAACTGCCTGACCTCAATTTTAGCCATAGATGACACCTCCTATTTTATCACCACGATTTTTTCCGCCGTGGTTTTTCCGGCGATTTTCATCCTCACCAAATAAACACCGGCGGGTGGGTCAAAATCAACAACAAATTCGCCGGTGCCCACAGCGGTTTTGAGAACTTTCCCGTCAAGTGCCACAATCGTAACCTCTGTTCTGCCATAGGAATTCACCAGCACACCCCGTCCGGGGACAAATTTTGCGGTCGGCTCGCGATAATTTTCACACGACGCCTCAGGGAACAGCCACGAAGCCGATAAACAAAAAGTTAACGGCTTTCATAAACTTCCCCCTGCCAATTTCCAGAAACACCAGACAAATCCGCCAACAATTAAAAAGCGCATTGACTTGCCGAAAGAATTTTTGCATAATTTAAGTTTAATTTAGCAAATCTTCGGGAGAAGATGGAAAAATATATAACAATTGAAGGGGCAAGGGAACACAACCTGAAAAACATCTCCCTGAAGATACCCCGAAACAAGTTGGTGGTGATAACGGGACTTTCGGGTTCGGGGAAAAGTTCGCTTGCTTTTGACACGATATTTGCCGAGGGGCAGCGGCGCTATGTGGAGTCGCTTTCGGCGTATGCGCGCCAGTTTCTGGCGCTTATGGAAAAGCCCGATGTGGACAGGATTGACGGTCTTTCGCCCGCCGTGGCGATTCAGCAGAGGAAAGCCTCGCACAATCCCCGCTCAACCGTGGCGACCACCACGGAAATCTACGACTACCTGCGGCTTCTTTTCGCCCGTGTGGGAACGCCCCACTGCTGGATATGCGGCGGAAAAATTGAGCGCTGGACCGTGCAGGGCATTGTTGACGAAATACTTTCCAACCTGCCCGCCGGACACAGGATTATGATTATGGCGCCCCTCGTGCGAGGACGAAAGGGAGAATACAAAAGCCT
>JAMOPH010000099.1 GCA_027064665.1 bacterium
CCGACATTTGCTCCATAGGCTATCGCTTTCCAGTTTGATGTGAATTTGGAAATAAATACTGTTGCAGGAACATTGCTTATTATTTGCGATAATCCCGCGGAAATTAAATAGATATTTTTCGGATTGTAGGGCTCTATCCTTTGAACAACCTCGGCGATATAGGGAATTTTTGTTATTGCCCCGAAATCTACAAATATGAATGCAAACAACACCAGCAAAAGCCAGTCAGTCTTCAGTATTATCCTGCGGTAGAATAGAAGATACACCGCGAATATACCCCATACTGCCATATAATGAACATTCAACTCAACGGCGAGGATAAATACAAGTAGTAAGGCGAATGATATATAGAATAATTTCTCGTCTGTTGAAACGGGGTTTTCTACATCAATTAGTTCTATTCGCTTGGTTCGGAATAAAATTATAGTCAGGATAAACAAAATCACAGACATCACCGCAAATGCCGGCGCCATCGCTAAAATGAATCCGAAAAACGGTATATCATACAGGCGCCACAGGAAAATGTTCTGTGGATTGCCTATAGGTGTTAGAGTTGACCCCACATTGACCGCAATAGCCTCTAAAATTATCAGTTTAGACAGGTCATTTTTCACTAATCTTTGAAAATTCAGTGTCATAGGGATGATTATAAATAGAGCGATGTCGTTCGTCAAAATCATTGATAGAACCACCGAAAGCCCCACAAGCGCCGTGGCGAGTTGCCTTTCATTGTGTATCCTGTGTAGTATCCTGCGGGCTATATTTTCTAATTTTCCGCTCTCTTTTATTCCGGTGGTGGCAAGCAAAAGCCCGGTTAGGGTTATCAATGTCCCGGCGTTGATGAGTTTAAGCGGATTTCCCACGCACTTCGGACACAGCGCCGCAAGAAGCACGAAAATTATGATGCATATCCCCAGCGGGATTTCCCTCACAGTTAGCACCTTCGCTTTGCTATATTTTTCTCCTGAAGTATCCATAGCAAAGAAATGAGTTTGTTTTTTCCAAAAAATGCAATTTTATTTTTTCATAAAATGAAAAAGGACGGGCAACTATGAAAGACGGTCGGCGAAATATCTTCTTTTTGGGACTCACCAGTTTTTTCAACGACTGGTCCTCGGAGATGATTTTCCCGATACTGCCTTCCTTTATGGCGGAAGTTCTGGGGATTCCCCGCACCCTCATCGGCGTTATTGACGGTGTCGCCGAGAGTGTCGCTTCGCTGCTGAAGGTATTTTCGGGATACATCTCCGACAAGATTGGCAGGCGCAAGGCTCTGGCGGTGGCAGGATATAGTTTCTCTACGGTGGTCAAACCTCTTCTGGCGCTTGCCCGGGGATGGGGTATGGTGTTTTTGGTGCGGGTGGGCGACCGGGTCGGCAAGGGGATTCGCACCGCTCCCCGGGATGCTCTCATCGCCGCCTCGGTGGACAAATCCGTGAGGGGAAGGTCCTTCGGGTTCCACCGGGCGATGGACACCCTCGGCGCCCTCGTCGGCACCCTGACCACATATATCCTTATGCGCTATGTCCTCGGTCCCAACAGCCACAGAACGATTTTCCTCCTGTCGGCAATCCCCGCCCTTGTCGGTGTGGGATGCCTTGTTTTCGGTGTCCGGGAGGTATCTGCCGGAATTTCGGGCAAAAAGATAAAACTTTCCTGGAGCGCCATCCCAAAAAATCTGAAAATCCTGATTGCGGCGGCGTTCGTTTTCGGAATAGGCAACTACACCTTCACATTTTTCCTGTTGAGGATAAGAGAGATGGGGATTCCCGTGGCGGTAGTCCCGCTGGTGTATCTGGTGTATAATCTGGTGTATTCTGCGGTTTCGTATCCTGCGGGGGTGCTGGCGGACAGATTCGGCAAGCGCAACATCTACGCCCTCGGGCTGGTTATGTATATCCTGACCGCTCTGGGGATGGCTTTTGCGAATTCTTCGGGATGGGCTTGGGTGCTTCTGGCGTTCTATGGTCTGCATATGGGGTTCACCAATGCCACCGCCCGGGCGCTGGTCAGCGACCTTTCGCCGGCAGAAATCCGGGGAACCAGCCTCGGAATTTACCACACCGCCGTCGGTGTCGCCGACCTTCCCGCCGGAATTTTAGCCGGGGCGCTGTGGGATGCCTTTTCCGCCAAAGTGGTTTTCTCCGTGGGGGCGGCGCTCGCCTTCGTCTCCTTGATTATGATTATGTTCGTCAGAGAATAAACCGAATTTCTGGTTTGACATTGGGTTTTTTGGACATTAACTTTGTCCGCTATGCCGCGCCATATGCACATCGCCGATGAAGATTTTAAGGGGCGAAAACTCTATGATGCCCGCCTTATGAGGCGCCTTTTTGCCTACGCCAAGCCGTATAAGCTGCTCCTTTTTGTCGCATTTATTATGCTTATGGTTGCGGGTGTTATTGAGATTTACCTGCCATATATTCAGCGTCAGGCTATAGATAAATATATAGTTCTAAATGTTCAGATGCTCTCGTTCGGCGAGCACAGCGATTTCCGCCAGCGCTTTTTTGATAGATATGGCAAAGTTCTATTCAAAGTCGGCAAGGACTCCTTCGTGATTGACGGCGCCTGGCTTGACCCTGCGGATATGAAGCAGGCTATCGCGATGGGTCTGGTGATTCCGGAGAAATTTTATGCCCTGCGAATAGATGATTACCCCCCAGCCCTGCGGGATTCGGTGAGAAAGTTAATTTCTAATTACCCTCAAAAATTTATCCCGGTCATCGGTCCGACGGGGAATAAGGTGATTGCACCCCACAGGGTCAAACTGCCGTTTTCCCGACAGAGCCTTATGAAAAAGCCCGATTATGTGATTTCATACGAATCTCTTGCATCCATTCCGCCGGAGCAACTTAAAGTTCTGCGCTCGCGGGACCTTGCGGGGATAGTAAAAATCGGGATTATGTATCTTTTTCTTCTAATTATATCCTTCCTTGCTAATTTCGGGCAGGTGTATTCGCTGAACAAGGTCGCCCAGCAGGTTATGCACGATTTGCGGGTTGAGGTTTTCGCCCACATCCAGAAACTTTCACTCCGCTTTTTTGACAACACTCCTGTGGGGAAAATTGTCACCCGCGCCACCAACGATATAAACACCATCGCCGAGATGTTCACCTCGGTTTTGGTGGGCTCCCTCAAAGATTTGCTCACTCTGGTGGGTATAGGGGCAATTCTGTTCTATATGAGTTGGCGACTTTCCCTGCGTGTGGTGGCGCTTCTGCCGGTCATCGTCGTGGTGACGGTGTTTTTCCGCAGGGCGTTGAGGGAGGCATACCGCGCATTCAGG
>JAMOPH010000100.1 GCA_027064665.1 bacterium
GTGGATATCGTTGAGGTTGCGCGAATTGAGGCGGCGATGGAAAAATACGGGCAGCGGTTTCTGCGGCGGGTTTTCACAGAAAGGGAAATAGAATACTGCCTCGGTAAGGGACCGGCGGCGGGGGTGTATTTTGCCGGGAAATTTGCGGGGAAGGAGGCATTCGTCAAAGCGATTGGGACGGGGATTGCCGCCGGTGTGCGCTGGCGCGATGTGGAGATTCTCAACGACCCAGCCGGGAAGCCGTATTTTGAAATCTCCGGCGCCGCGCGGGAGAAAATGGGGCAACTTGGCGCCCGAAACGCTGTGGTCTCAATCTCGCACACGAAAAACTACGCCGTGGCTGTGGTGATTATAGAGTCTGCGGAATGACGCAGGATTGCCTCGGTTGGAAGGCGCCCGGATTTTATTCCATTTCCTTCGCCTCGTCCCAGAATTTGTCCATAATTTCAAGGGTGGGCTTTTCTATCTTATTCTCACGGAGTTTTTGCTCTATATATCGGAAACGGCGGGCGAATTTTTCGTTTGTGCGGCGAAGCGCCATCTCGGCATTGACCCCCTTGAACCGGGCAAGGTTGGTCAGAACAAAGAGGATATCGCCCAACTCATCCTCAAATTTTTCGGTGTCGTCGGAGTGGATTTCACTCTCAAGTTCGGCGAGTTCCTCTTTGACCTTTTCCCAGACATCGTCAATTTTTTCCCAGTCAAAGCCGATGCGCGAGGCTTTCTCCTGCATTCTCTGGGCGACCAAAAGCGCCGGCATAGACCGGGGAATTCCGTCCAAAAGCGAGGCTTTCTCCGATTTTTCCCGCCGCTCGTCCAATTTGATATTCTCCCAGTTGTGCAGAACCTCCCCGGCATCTTTGACCTTGGTGTCGCCGAAGACATGGGGGTGCCGCCGGATGAGTTTTGCCCGTATCTGGCGGATTACATCGCAGATGTCAAAATCCCCCGCCTCGCGACGGATATCGGTGTGAAACAGGATATGGAGCAAAACATCGCCAAGTTCTTCGCGCATTGCGTCGTAGTCTTCGGCATCAATTGCCTCAACCAGTTCATAAACTTCCTCAATCAGGTATGGTCTGAGGGATTTATGGGTCTGCTGTCTGTCCCAGGGGCAACCGCCGGGGGCACGCAGGGTCTCAACAACATCTAACAGCGCCTCAAATTCCCTTCCCGGAAAGCAATCCTTTTTCTCCCCGTCCATTTCAACCTCGCTTTGTGGTGAATTTCAAAATTAAGGCGTTTTGGCGGGAAGGCAAAATAAAAAGTGGAGCTGAGGGGAGTCGAACCCCCGACCTCTGGAGTGCGATTCCAGCGCTCTCCCAAACTGAGCTACAGCCCCACCCAGATTATCTAACATACCAGCCATAAGGGGTTTGTCAATACTTTTTTGGAAGGATTTTGATGACCGCTTTACCAACATGGTATCCAGGGGTTGGGAGTTGGATGAGGCGTGATACATCCACAGGTGGCAGTGTTGCTATGTGCGCTGGTGCATTGGGATAGTGCGCCCTGAACAATTCAATCCGCCTTTTTCTGCATTTGCTGGCTCAGATATGCTATTCAACCATCTTAGAAAAACGACTCCACTTATCCGAACTAACTTGGCAACACCATAATGGGTAAACTCTCTATTTTCCCGAATTTTGGGGATTTTTGGGCACGGAAGAACTAGAGAGGAGGCAATTCAATTGCAGGCGGGAAATATTTGGTTTTTTCAAAAATTCCTTGACATCCTTAGTTTGCCCTCTTACTTGAAACCGTTGCTGTGTTTTATTCAATTAGGAGGTTTTTTGATGGCTCGTGGTCGTGTAAAGCGGTTTGATGAGAAGAAGGGGTATGGGTTCATTGAGTTGGAGGAAGGCGGACCGGATGTGTTCGTCCATTACTCTGATATTGTCGGCGAGGGCTTCCGCACCCTTACCCCCGGCGAACTGGTTGAGTTTGACCTCGTTGAGGGAGAAAAGGGCCCGAAAGCGCTCAATGTGCGCAGAATAGAGGAATAAGCCTTACATATATATTTTGGGATGGGTTGTTTCCGGTGGGGATTGCGAAACGGTGTGCTGGTTGTTGTTTTCCGGTGCTGAAATTACGGTTGCGGGAAAATGGAACAGAGGAACGATATCCTGAAGTATCCGCTGGTGAGGGTTCTTCTTTTGCTTATTTTCCTGTATTTGTTCTTCGTCAGCATTGAACTTCTGGGCGCCGCTTTCAAACTCTTCGGAAAAGGTTTTGCCGAAACTCTTCTGCAGACCACATCTCATCCTTTGATTGGGCTATTCTTGGGGATTCTTGCCACAAGTGTGGTTCAGAGTTCCTCGGCGACGACATCCATCGTTGTGGGTATGGTCGCCAGCGGGACACTGCCTCTGGGGAACGCTGTCCCCATAATTATGGGGGCGAACATCGGCACCACCGTGACCAACACCATCGTCTCCATAGGGCACATCACCCGTCCGCAGGAGTTCCGGCGGGCTTTCGCCGGCGCAACTGTCCACGATTTTTTCAACTTCCTGTCGGTTTTGGTGTTTCTCCCGCTGGAGTTGGCGACCCACTACTTGGAGAAATCCGCCGTGGCGCTCCAGAAACTCTTTGTCAATGTGGGCGGGCTGAAATTCGTCAGTCCGCTGAAGGTTATTGTCAAGCCGGCGGTTCATCTGATAAGGGATTTTGTCCTCTCGTGGGGAATCGGCAAAACCGGCGCCGCCGTGGTGTGCCTTGTGATTGCGCTGGCGTTTCTGTTCGTCGCCCTCGCACAAATTGTCAAACTGATGAAAAGCCTCATCATCGGCAAGGTTGAAACCCTCATCCACGATTATCTGTTCCAGAACACACTGCGAAGTCTGCTCTTCGGGCTTTTGCTGACTGCATTTGTGCAGTCCAGTTCAATGGTGACCTCTCTTGCGGTCCCGCTGATTGGCGCAGGGATTTTGAGCATTGAGCAGGTTTTTCCATACACCGTGGGCGCAAATATCGGAACCACATTCACCGCAATTATGGCGTCCTTCGTCACGGCGAACCCCGCCGCAATTGCCACTGCGTTTGTCCATCTTCTGTTCAATATCTCCGGCACACTGCTGTGGCTTCCGCTGAAACGGGTGCCAATTTTTTTCGCCAAAAAACTTGGCGAACTGGCATACCGCAAAAGGGCGCTGGCGTTCGTCTATGTTTTTGTTGTCTTTTATGGGATTCCTTTGATATTATATTTTTTGACGAAATAAATCCGGAGGGGAGTTGATGTTCAAAAGACTTCTGGAACTGCTGAAAAAAGAGGACCTTCTGCATCA
>JAMOPH010000101.1 GCA_027064665.1 bacterium
CATATTATTCCTCCTCAATTATCTCATACTCAACCAGATGCCTGACCTTGCGAATCATCCCCAAAATCTGGGGGGTGGCGTTATGGACGACCTCCCTGTGAAGTTTGCCCAGCCTCAGAGCACGCAAAGTGTCCTTCTGGTCCTTTGAATATCCGATGGCGCTTTTTATCTGTTTTACTCTCACCTTCTTCATAGCATCCCCTTTGAATTTATCGTATTCTCAAACCACTTTTCAATTTTTCCACGGGGATATCCCGTCTTGCGGCGACCTGTTCGGGACTTTCCAGTTGGTCAAGGGCGGCTATTGTGCCATAGGCAACATTGATAGGTGTTCTGGAACCGAGCACCTTGGTGATGGCATCCTGAACACCCAAGGCTTCCAGAATAGCACGCACGACACCGCCGGCGATAACACCGGTTCCCGGGGCGGCAGGCTTGATGATAACCTTTGTCGCCTCAAACTCCGCCTCAACAGGATGAGGAATTGTGCGCCCGCTGTCGGAAAGCGGATAGGATTTCATATTCCTGCGGGCGATCTCGCTCCCCTTGCGGATAGCATCGGCAACCTCACGCGCCTTGCCGAGACCAACTCCCACCCGTCCGTTCTTATCACCGACAGCGACGATAGCGGTAAAGCCCAGATTTTTGCCGCCTTTGACCACCTTGGCAACACGATTTATGTATATTACCCTCTCCTCAAAGGATTGAGCAAAATCATCCCTTTTTGGTCTTCTCGCAGCCAAATCGCTCCTCCTGTTAGGTTAAAACTTTAATCCTGCCTCGCGGGCGGCATCAGCCAGAGATTTTATCCTGCCGTGATACTTAAAACCCCTGCGGTCAAAAACCACCCGCTCAATTCCGAGGGCTTTGGCTTTTTCGGCAATTTTTCTGCCGACCACCGCAGCCTGCTCGGTCTTTTTCATCCCCTTTATTTGCTCCCTTATCTCCGGGGTGAGGGTTGACACCGAGGTCAAAGTCCTTCCAGAGACATCATCAACCAAAAGGGCATATATATGCCTGAGGCTGCGATACACCGCAAGCCTTGGACGCTCCGGCGTTCCGAAAATTTTTTTCCTCACCCGGAATACTCTTCTTATATATCTTTTCTTCTTTTTGAGTAATTCTGTTCTACGCATTTTTACCTCCATTATGCACCGGATTTGCCCGCCTTCAGATGCACGCGCTCATCAGCATAGCGAACACCTTTGCTCTTGTAGACATCAGGCGGTCTGAGTTCGCGGATTTTAGCCGCAACCTGTCCCACCAACTGTTTGTCAATTCCCTTCACCGTGACCACGGCGGTAAGATACTGGTTCGGCGTGCCCTCAGCGAAAACTTTTTTGGTTATCGGCTCAGCCACCACCTCAATTCCCTCCGGCGGAATGAAAAATATCTTGTGGGAATACCCAAGGTCAAACAACACACCGCGTCCGCGCTGCTCAGCCTTATATCCGACACCGATGACCTCAAGTTTTTTCTCAAATCCCTGCGTAACACCAGTAATCATATTGGCGATAAGGCTCCGATAAAGCCCGTGCATCGCTCTTGCCTGACGGGTCTCCTTCTTACGGGTAAGGACAACTTTGCCGTCCTCAACCTTCACCTCAATATCGGGGGAAACCTCCTGACTCAACTCCCCCTTGGGTCCTTTGACTGTGACTGTATTCCCGTCAACTTTGACCTCAACCCCTTTGGGAATCTCTATGGGTTTTCTTCCTATCCTTGACATAATCACCTGCCTTGTGGATTATCACCATATATGACAAAGCACTTCTCCACCGACATGGAGAAGTCTTGCCTGTCTGTCGGTCAACACGCCCCTTGGGGTGGAAATGATTGCGATTCCCAGCCCGCCTTTAACCTGAGGCAACTCCCTGAGTTTAGCATAAATTCTTCTTCCCGGCTTTGAGATTCTGACCATCCCCTTAATAGCGGGCTTTTTATCCTTATACTTCAGGTAAAGTTTCAGAACTTTTTTGTTCCCCGGCAGAGATATAATTTTATATCCGCGGATGTAGCCCTCCTCCTTGAGAATTCTGGCAATCTGGTGCTTCATCCTGCTGTGAGGCATAGAGACAGTGGGATGAAGTCTCATTTGCGCGTTGCGTATCCGCGCCAGCATATCTCCAATCGGGTCAATTATAACTCCCATTCTACACCCTCCTGAGATTTAATATCCAATCGGGGAACCTACCGGGAGTCCCCCGGCGGTTTTCCCCGTGTTGTTATTACCAACTTGCTTTTTTGACACCCACAATCTCGCCCATATTAGCAAGTTCGCGCAGGCAAATTCTGCACAGACCAAAATCACGATACACAGCCCTTGCCCTGCCGCATCTTTCGCACCGGCTATACCTGCGCGTCTTATATTTGGGCGGTCTTTTTGCCTTTGCTATTAATGCCTTCCTCGCCATAATTTATCTCCTGTTATAATTACTTTCCTGTCTCGCGCCTGCGGAACGGGAAACCAAGTTCCTTAAGAAGGGCATAGCCCTCCTCATCCGTCTCCGCAGTGGTCACAAATGTTATATTCATCCCCCGTATAGCATCAACCTTATCGTAGTCAATCTCGGGGAATATAATCTGCTCCTGAACGCCGAAATTGTAATTTCCTCTGCCGTCAAATCCATCGGGGTCGGCGCCGCGGAAATCGCGAATACGGGGCATCGCAATGTTTATGAGCCTGTCAAAGAAATCCCACATTCTGGCTCCGCGAAGAGTGACCTTGGCACCGATGGGCATACCCGCGCGGAGTTTGAAGTTGGAAATTGACTTCCTCGCCCGACAAACTTTGGGCTTTTGCCCCGTAATCATCGCAAGGTCATTCATCACAGACTCAAGCAGTTTCGGATTCCGCGCAGCCTCACCTATACCCACATTGACCACAATTTTCTCAAGCGTGGGCACCTGATGGATATTTTTGTATCCGAACTGCTCTCTGAGTTTCGGAACCACCTCCTCCCTGTAAACCTTTTTGTACCTTGGGACATACTTTTCTTCCGCCATCTTTAACCTCCTGCCTCTGGGCAACCGTGCCCCTATTTTTACGGGGTTACGGTTAGCCAGCAGTTTTTTAAGTTTTACAAAAAGATTTCAAATCACGACTCAATCATCTCGTGGCACTTTCTGCAGACCCTGACCTTGGTGCCATCCTCCATAAATCTAAATCCCACCCTTGTGGGATGTCCGCAGTTGGGGCAGACAAGCATAACATTGGAGATGTGAATCGGTGCCTCGCGCTCCTGTATTCCGCCCTGCGGGTCCCTCTGGGTAGGGCGAACAT
>JAMOPH010000102.1 GCA_027064665.1 bacterium
TTCGGAAATCTCTGATTTCCGAACGCCGATGATGAAAGTTTTTAGGAAGGGGGTGCGGGGGAAAACCCTTTTTTCAAAAAGGGTTGCCCCCGCAAAAAATTATTTTCGGAACACAATTTCCCCGCCGACTATCGTCATCGCTACTCTGCCGGTCAGTTCCCGCCCGATGAAGGGGGAATTCTGCGACTTTGAGCGGAAATCCTTGGGGTCAACCTTCCAGCGGGCGTCGGGGTCAAAGACTGTGATATCTGCATAACTGCCCACGGACAGCGTCCCGGCGGGCAAATCCAGAATTTTTGCGGGGTTAACCGCCATCAGGCGAACCAAATCCTCGGCGGAAATTATCCCCTTCGCCACAAGTTCCGTCCAGACCACAGAGAGCGCTGTCTCCAGCCCGATGACTCCAAACGGCGTCTGGTCAAAGGGATTGTCCTTTTCGTGAAGTGCGTGAGGAGCGTGGTCGGTGGCTATTGCGTCAATTGTGCCGTCCCGGAGAGATTCCCGCAGGGCGAAGATGTCCTCCTCCGTGCGAAGCGGCGGCATCATTTTGAAATTCGGGTCAAAGTCGGACTCCAGCACATCCTCCTCGGTCAGTGTCAGATGGTGCGGCGTGACCTCGCAGGTTATCGGAAGTCCCTCCTCCTTGGCGCGGCGGATAAGTTCCACGGCGCCGGCGGTAGTGATGTGTTGGATGTGAAGCCTTCCCCCGGCAAGGCGCAGTAGGTCAATATCCCGGGCGATTACGGCGGTCTCTGCGGCGGCGGGAATTCCCCTCATCCCGGTCAGCGATGCCACCCTCCCCTCGTGAATCTGCCCGCCGGCGGCAAGTGTCGGGTCAATCTCGTGGACAAGAATCGGCAAATCAAGTTGGTCTGCGTATGCGAGGGCGTTGCGCATAAGTTCCGAATCGGCAATTGTGTTGCCGTCATCGGAGAAAGCCACCGCCCCCGCCTGCGCCATATCGGCAAGTTCGGCAAGTTGTTCCCCCTCAAGACCCTTTGACACCGCCCCCACAGGATACACACGACAGTGCGCCGTCAGAGACCGGTCGTAGATGAATGTTATCCTGTCGGCGGTGTCTATGGGCGGATTGGTGTTCGCCATAGTGACGATGGTGGTGAAACCGCCGGCAACCGCCGCCAGCGAGGCGCTCTCTATGTCCTCCTTATACTCCTGACCCGGCTCCCGGGCGTGAGTGTGCATATCCACAAGTCCCGGGAAAACATATTTGCCGGAGACATCTATAATCTCCGCCCCCTCCGGAATTTCCTGCGGGTCTATCGCCTCAATGTAATCATCCCTTATCAGAATATCGCCCACACGGTTGACACCGTTCGCCGGGTCAACTATATGCCCACCTTTAAGAAGATATATCGGCATTTTCATCCCCTTGTTTACTTTCATCGGAGCCCAAAATTTGAACTATTTGATATGCCGTTTCCCTAAATGAACTTCTATCTATTCCCCTCACAACAAAATATGCCAGAAATGCGAAAGTAACACCGATAGTAACCGCAAGACTTTCCTGCGCACCTGCTGCCTTGGCGATAATATAAGTGCCCAAAAGTGTCCCGACAGGGAATATAAATATCAAAAACGCTATAAAAAGATACTTTGACGGTGCGATAGATATTTTTACCCTGTCGCCGGGCTTTGCACCGAGGGAATTTTTCGCCCACACAAGCCAGTCCCGTTTGAGGCGTGTGAAGGGGCAGGAATCCGCCATAGAGCAAGCGGCGCAGTCCGAGGTCTTGACGACCTTCACCCTCGCCATATTCCCCTCAACCTTGACGACGACTCCTTCCTCCTCGGGAGCGCCGACAACCCCTTCCTTCTCAATATGTTTCGGAAGTTCCGCCATAAATCCATAAAAAAGGCGACCCCGCCGATGGGTCGCCCCAAAATTTCTATTGACTGGTATCGGCGGGAGTCCCCTCCTCGCCGTAAAGGTATTTCAGCCTGAAATCCTTGATGGGTATCTGGCGCCGGAGATTGGCAAACCACTGGTCGTAGGCGTTCTGTTTTTTCGCCTGGAATATGTTTTGTCTCAACTGATTCTGTTGCTCGGCGAACTTGGACATATCCGCATCCTTGCGCTCAAGAAGTTTGACGATATAGAACTCGCCATCGCTGCCCTCAAGCGGCGGCGAGACAGCCCCCGGCGCCGGAAGCCCCAGCAGTGCGCCGTTTATCCACGGGCGGTAGCCATAGCCCGGTATGGGGTCAAAGGCACCGACCCAGCCGGTGGTATCATAGGTCGCCCCCAACTCCCGCGCAACCTGCTGGAACGATTCCCCCGACCTGATTTTCTCCAGCGCAAGTTCAGCAAGTTCCCGCCGCTTTTTGCGCAGCGCCTGCTTTATCAGTTTCTTTTTGATAAATTCCCTCGCTTCCTCAAAACTGTTGAACTTGGGCGGCACGACCTCAACAACCTGCATCACAAAATAAGCCCCGTTGCTCTTGACCACCTCCGGCACGGCGCCGGGACCGTGCTTTATGGCGAACTGGTTCACCAGAGTGCGAAGCCCCACGCCCGGAATCGCCTCATCATATCCCACCTCCGGCGTGGTGACCACCTCAAGACCGAATTTTTTCGCCGCCTCGTCAATCCCATGCTCCTTGGTGTATTCCCGGATTTCCTCGGCGAGTTTGTCAAGGCTGTCGGAGGTCTCATAGCCCGGCTCAATTTTGAATAAAATGTGCGCCAGATGCCACAGGGTGTCGGTTTTCCCGGTGGAATCGGTGACGACCTTTTTGCCGAGGCATTTTATGATGTGCCATCCGAAGCGGGAGAGAACCGGCTCGGAAATCTGCCCGGAGTCAAGTTTTGTGGCGACCTCCTCAAACTCGGGAATCAACTGCCCACGCCCATACCATCCGATATCGCCGCCGTTGCGGGCGCTGGCAAGGTCCTGCGAGTATGCCTCCGCCATATCCTCAAAAGTCTCCTCCCCGGATTTCAACTTGGCATAGACAGTGTCAACATCGGTCTTGACCTCGGCGCTGTCCTGAGAGGAAGCCAGATACGGAATCTGAATGTATTTATACACAATGTAGGGCTTTTCCACCAGACTGTCCCTGTGGGTTTCGTAATACTTTCTCAGCGCCGCCTCCGAGGTGTCCACCTGAATGTGGTAGGTGTCGGAATCAAACAGCAAAAACTCGCCCCGTGCTTTGGTGTTCTCAAAAATATACTGGTCCATCGCCTCGGGCATAGTGACGAAAGTCATAGTGGAGATAAGTTCCTGAAGTTTCTGATAC
>JAMOPH010000103.1 GCA_027064665.1 bacterium
GATGGTCTCCACGCCCAGCACCACCGCCGGATAGCGGATGCCCTCGTGGCGCACCCTGACCTTCAACTCCAGCCCGGGATATGGGTCCACAGAGACCGAACCCCTGCCGACAATTCTGGCGGCGCCGTAGGCTACCCCGACCTGAACCCTGTCCCACAGACCCAAAGACGCACCCGCCCTCAGACCATCACCGGGAAACGCTGAGGCGAAAAACATAATCTGCCCGTGATTGGCAACTCCGGCGGTCGGGCAGTGAACTATCCGCTGCGGCTGAATACCAAACGCAACCGCAGAGAAAATTAGCAATGCAGGTAAGATTTTTTGCATATTCCCCTCCAAAGTTAGTTATCATTCATCAATAAATGTCCCGCATCCCAACACATTGAAAAAAGAATCAACCTGAACCCACACACTATCGCCAGAAAAGAACTGAATACCCTCAACGGTGGCAATAACCTCCGAACAAGAAGAGTCTAAACACTCAAAATTCACAAAATCACTGGAACCATCCAACACTATAGTATCCACATCTCCCGACTGATGACTAATTATAATAGAAAAATACACTCTATCTAAATCCAAAGTAATTCCTGCGCCGTCCTGTATATGCCATATCATAGGCTGATATTCGCAAGCGGTATATATTCCCGGAGGGGGACAGGTGAGTTCAGCAACTCCCGGAATACACCCTGGAAACACAACGCAGGTGTCAGCCCCACGATTGCAAAATGAATCTCTGACCACACTCACAAAAGCCAGAGAATCGCAAGGGGAAACATCAGAAATAAATTCCCACTCAAAAATGCTATCGGCAAGGAAAATTATAGTATCATAATCACAGCCGTATCCGAAAATATATAGAGAACAGGATGTATCGGTTAAGAACAAATCCTCGGCGTTCCATTCAATTATCACGCTGTCTCCCGGTGAAATCATTGAATCGCCATAACAGATTATATCCACCCGTGGAGGTTTAGTATCCACGGGAGCGGAGGCGGAATCAACCGATGGGCAAAGCCAGGGCGAAATCCAACTTCCATCGCCATAAACCATAACGCTGTCAAAGTAGTGAAATGATACATAAAAGAAACATCCATCCCACGCCGCGCCAACAGGATATGTAAACGGCACCAGGTAGGTGTCTATCACTTCACCATCAAAATTTATAAGCCATATTTCATTAGAAGGAGCATAGGTTACATAGAAAATGCTATCAATCATCGTCATTCCTTCGTAATTACACACCCCGCAATCGGGGATATCTATCGTAACTATACGAGATAAAACTCCCGGAGATGAAAAACTATCCGGATAAAAACCAAAAATATACCCCCCATATCCCATTCCATCAGAGATAACATATATAAGAGAATCATCGTGGGTAAGACCCTCAAAATACGGCGACACACTAACACCGGATAGGTCAAGCGAGTATGTGGCTTCAAGCGTCATTGATGGATACGAAATTTTAAAAATATGATTATAATGCTCACAGACCCACAGGTATCCAAAAGCATAGGTCAAGCCCTGCCCCGGAACAGAGTAAGGAACCGGTATGTGATATTCCCCGGTGAGTTCCCCTGTGCATTTATCGTATTCATACAGGTTGATATTATCGGATGGGGCGGCATCGGAAACACCTATAACCGACCTCGGCGTGGTGGTCAGGTCCTGATTTGGCAGAAGCGAACCTATAATAGTATCCGCTATCTCCCATATAAGTGTATCGGTGCACCCCTCGCTGGTATCTGCCGTTGAGACTGTGATTTTCACATTTCCCAGTTCAATATCAACCAAATCGCTGTCCACCTCCCAGTAAAAACAATGCTCGCCCGGATAAACCTCTCCCGTATCTCCTTCGCAATCAAACACCGAACTTATCGGGATTTCGCCCACGCTGTCATTCCATCCAGAGATAAAAATGTAAACCGTGCTCTCAGGGCAGTCGGACGAGAGAATATAGCAAATTTCCACCACATTTCTGTCGTCGCACTCCGTTTCCTCCGAGAACCAAACCGAATCAACGGAAAAAACACACCCTTCTGACAGACCAACCCCGACAAATCCTATCCAACTCAAAACAATGAGCATCCCCAAAAACACCGTGCATCTGTTGAACACTGCCATTCCCCCTCTGAAATAACCCCCAACACAAGCAACCAAAGAATGATGAAATAACAAAATCCTCAGATATTTACAATTATTTTCCCGGCGATTGCAAGCAGTTTAGGGGAAGAACTGACGACTTTCTTCACAATTTTGGGTATATCCAGTCTATCCCATCTTTTCCCGCCCAGCATTTTGTCCAGAACTTCTGCAATAGCATCCATATCTCTATCAGAAAGTTTCAAAATTCCGCGGCGGATTTTTGCATATATATCAAGATACCTGCCCTTAACATCAAACAAGGCTTTCTCATACTTTTTCAGGATATCGTCGTAATCGGCGTTCCACATAGATGTCAGGATTTGAGCGGCGATTTTGCCCGAGGCGAAGGCGGAATCCAGCCCTCCGCCCGAGATTGGGTTAGCAAGACCGGCGGCATCGCCCACCAACAGCATATTCGCTCGCCCCATACGGGAAAATCGCCCCCGGGTATGCACCACGCCGTCACGGCGCTCAACTATACGATAGTTCTCGCCGAAGCGCCTCGCCAAAAAGCGTTTCAGGTAAGCCTCCGCCGGAGACTGGGACATCGATGGCACAATCCCAAGCCCCACATTGGCGAAATCGCCGCCCTTCGGGAAAACCCACGCATAGCCGCCAAGGGCAAGTTTAGTCCCCCACCAGAACTCCGTTATCGGCTCGGAACCCGCACCCGGCGCCTCAACCAGCACCTGCGCACAGGAATGAAGGTCTCCCAGCCCGATGACCAAATTGGGGATACACCACCGTGCACTTATGCCAGACACACCATCGGCGCCGACGAAAAACTTCCCCCGCAACAGCACAGTCTGTCCGGCGCCCTCGATAAGCACACCCTCAACTCTGTTATCCCCGAGGATTTTCCTGACCGTAAAGGGGTGAAAAATCTGTGCCCCCTCCTGACGGCACATCTGCGCAAGGTCGGATTCAACTTTGGGGCGGTCAAGGACATAGCCGGCGTTTGGATGGTCCACAAAGACGACTCTGCCGCCGGGGGCGAAAAGTTTTGCCCCCTCAATGGGGGAACTCACCCATCCGGGACGGACATCAAATGCCAAAGAAAGCCCCGCAACACTTATTCCCTCGGCGCAGGCAACAGGATATCCGAATTTTTCG
>JAMOPH010000104.1 GCA_027064665.1 bacterium
GGAAAGCCGCTTCACTTCCTACAGCGCCTATCACTCCCCACATAATCAGATACAGGGCACGCCATCCGAAAAAATACACCGAACCCGCTATCGCCGGCACCAGCGCCAGAACCACATTCCACATTATCGTCGGCGTGGAAACGCCTTTCTTTATGTGCGGAGAGGATGAAACTAAAAATTTATCCGCCAATTTTTCCCCCTTTGATTCCATTCAAAAGAAGTATTCAACTATATCCTCAACCCCGCTTTCAGGCAAGGAAATTTTTTGCTCCGGCATTTATCCCCTGAAAATTGCGCTTCCTATGCGCAGTATCGTGGCTCCATACTCAATCGCTATCTGCCAATCGTTGGTCATCCCCATAGAGAGTTCGGTCACCTGCTCCAACCCCTGCGACTGGAGTTTTTCACGGAGTTTGAAGAGTGTGGAAAAACTTTTTTCTATCAGACCCCGGTCGTCGGTGAAGGGCGCCATAGTCATAAGTCCTCGCAGGGCGAGGTTCGGGCAGTTTTCGGCGATAAAGTGCGCAACCTCCTCAACCTCCTCAGGTGGCACGCCGAATTTTGTCTCCTCCCCGCTGGTGTGAACCTCAATGAGGATATCCTGAACGATGTTTTTCCGGGCGCAGCGCTTGTCAATCTCTTTTGCAATCTGGACGGAATCAACCGAGTGCACCAGAACAAATGTCCCGATTATCTTGTTGATTTTGTTCTTCTGGATGTGCCCGATAAAGTGCCAGTTTATGTCGTCCGGAAGGGCGGCGATTTTTGGCAGTGCCTGCTGGACATAGTTTTCGCCGAAATCCCGCTGCCCCACCTCGTATGCCTCACGAATCTGCGTAATATCCGCATACTTGGTCACAGCCACAAGTTTTATCTCATCAGGATTCCTTCCGAACTTTTCGCTCGTTTCGCGAATCTGCTCCAGAAGTTTTGTAAGATTTTCTTTGACTGACATCTTATGCCCCCGGGTTTATCTCAAACCGTTTGAATTCTTCGGCAAGTTTTTTTGCGGAGTTGAACTTTGCCCTCGCATCGGGCGGAAGCGTATCCTCATCTATTGAGTTTATGAGTTCGTATGCCCTCTTTATAAGTTCGCTGTCCCGAAGGAAAGGATACAGCCCCAAGGCAGAGATTTTTATTTTGAGCGCAAGTTCTGGGGGGAAACCATCGGTGGCTTTGAGGGCGAGTTCAAACAGTTTTTCCGCCAGTTCGGTGGCTTTGGGTTCAAGATGCTGGCACATACGGCATCCGGCTATCAGCATCGCCACAGCGTTCTCAAAATTTTCCCAGAATTTTTGGGGGGAGTTTCTCTGAATTTCCATAAGCATTGTATACATCTCCACCACCGCAAAACGGGGTTGCACTGGATCAAAGTGGGAAATTACTTCCATAAGGTGTTCAATCCCCCGGGATATTAAAGATTCCGCCTGTAAGGGCGATTTTCTCTCAAGTTCAATTCTGGCGAGTTCACGGTATCCCTCTCCGCACAGGATATTGAAATACACGGGGCTTGTTATGTTTTGATTTGACAGGGTCTTTTCCGCCAGCGATATGCCTGCGCTCAGCCAGGTGTGGGCGAGTTCCTTCTCGCCAAGTCGTGAAAGTGCTATCCCGCCCAGGATTCTTGCCTTCACAGACCAGATTACTAAATCCTTCTGGTTCTCCAGATTCCATATTGATATTATCTCCTGTGCCCTTTGCGCTGAGTCAAAAGCCTGACGGAATTTTTCAAGCGCAAGGTAATTTTCCGCCTGAATTAGTTTAGATTCAATGGACAGCCGTCTCCAGTAATCACTGCGCCACCGTGCCTTCTCCCCAAGCTTGGACACCAGTTCGTCGCACATCTCCGCGAGTTCAATTGAAGTCTGGTGTTCATTGAGAACAAAATTGATGATAGCAAGGAACAATTTTGCCTTAACTAACACAGATTCTATTTTGAAATTTTCCTTTTGTTGCAAAAATTGTTCGCAAGATTTTATTATACTTTCAATTTTCTCCTTAAATATCTGCGGATTTTCCTCTAACATATCCGCCCTGTATATGTCATCAAGCACTTCCTCGCACATAGTGAGCGCCACCGGCTGCTTGTAGGGTGAGGGTGTCGTCAGCGAATATGCGAGGTCAAGCGCTTTTGTTATGCTTTCCCGGGCTTTTTTCCTGTCGCCGTTGAGTATGTGCGCCGTGAATATATCGCGAAGTATTTGAATCTGCTGAATTGTGGCTTCATCCGTCAGTGCAGGTTCGGAGTTGACAGTTGCATATGTCGCATCGCGGGCACGGGAGAAATGAATCAGTGCCTCATCAGGGTTGCCCAATTTTGTCAGGGAGTTGGCTATAATCCTGTGTGCCTCGGCTCGGAGTAGGTTGAAAACTCCCTTTTTTGCGCCGGAGCCGGTTATCTCGCCGGAAATTTTTGGCAGTATCCCCCTTGCCGTCCACAGGGCATAGCGGGGTTGCCCGACTTTTTCCCACAGGTGCGCCGCCGCCAGAAGACAACTGATACATTCCCGCTCAGAACTGAGGATTAACTGCCGTATATAGTCCCGCAGAAGTCTTTTATTGAACACCGGGGCAAACGACACCTCACACAAAAATTTATTGTATTGTCTGAAAAACTCCCTGTTCGCATTTTCGGCGACCTCATTGGCGCAGAACATAGCGTCAACCGCATCCCCGAGGTTATCGTTGAGCAGAGAATACCTGAAAAACCAATAGATGACCCCTATTCCGTCCTTGAAATTCCGGTTTGCGAACAGGGCGAGTTTGTTAACTGTGTCGCCGCAGGGTTTTTCCGGGACGGGGAGTGTGTCAATCAAACTCAGCGCCCATCTGCGCACCCGGGGATGAAGTGCAAATCGCCAGGGAAGTCTGTCCGGATGCTCCAGAAGGTCCACAAGTGCCGGCTCGGCGAAAAATGAGGCTATGGTGCCGGTATCCCCCAGAAGGTCCCGGACCACCTCAAGCGATGGACGATGACATATCAGAAGTGTCCCCAGCAGTCTTTTCAGCGCAGGATTGCGGGCAAATATCTGTTTTTCCTCAACCGCGCCTATGGCGAAGTCTATTGATGCATCTCCGTATTTTTTGACTATTTTGCTCTGCTTTTTGCGGCTGTCTATCCCCAGAAGGTAGAAGTATGCCCGGCGTTCTAAAAGGGGCAGTGGGTCCAGCGGGATTGTTTCCACAGGATGCCCGCCGGTGGGGAACGGCTTTTCCGCCGCCATAACCAGAAGCGTCAGGCTGGATTTGCGCTTGAG
>JAMOPH010000105.1 GCA_027064665.1 bacterium
AGGACAATTGGGGCAGAAATTGAGCGGCAGATAGTTCTTGTGCCGATACTTCGTGCGGGCTTGGGGATGCTGGATTCCATCCTCAAACTTGCGCCGGAATCGGTGGTGATGCACCTGGGCGTGCGGCGAAACGAGAAAACACTTGAGCCGGAACCATATTATTCCGCCCTCGGCAGCCAGATTGAGGGAGCGGCGGTGTTCATCCTTGACCCGATGCTTGCCACCGGCGGGACAGTGGCATACGCCGTGGAGACCGTAGCCAGGCATTCCCCCGCCCGTATTGATATACTTTCGGTTCTTGCGGCGCCGGAGGGCGTGGAGAAGGTCTCCACTGTGGCAGAGCAGGTTTCTGCGCCCGTGCGCCTGTGGATAGCCGCCCTTGACAGGGAATTAAACGAACGGGGATACATCCTGCCCGGCTTGGGTGACGCCGGCGACAGAATTTTCGGCACCCAATAAAGTTATCTGGGATTTTTCAGAACCCGTATTCGCTTGATGACGAATTTGCCGTCATCGCTTTTCACAAAGCGTGCCCGCACGGTCGCCTTTATGGGCAACATCTCGTAGGAAATCTCCTTGCCGGTGACATCCACAACGACCACATCGGGCGCCACAGGATAGTAGATTTCGCTCAGAGCAATTTTAGTGGGCTTGACATCCAAAACCTCGTCGTCAAGGGTATAGACGGTATCCCTTTTGGGGTCGTCAAGGCAGATGACCGTATCCTCGCCGAGAGCCGCCGCCGACAACTCAATATCGTCTCCCCGGTCTCCCACGATTTTGCTGGCTGAACCCGGCTGAGCCCAGACAGCCACCAACCAAAACGCCAGAACAATCAATGTAATTTTCACCATTCTCATATTAACCCCTCCGATTTATTTTCCTCGCCAGAATATCGCCTTGCTTTTAGGCGAATTTATACTCGCCGTTTCCTGCGCAATAGCGCCGGTGGAAAGTTGCACGGCAATCATAGCCTCATCGGTGATGCCGACATGAGCCGCAGGCGCCGAGGGCACCCCCTCACCTATCTCAACAAACTCAAACAGCCAGCCATCGTCATCCATACCCAAAATGCTCGTCTCACCGGGAACCCCCGTGCGATAGTCCAGACCATACAGACGGGAACTTCCTCCGAACGAGCACAGTTCCTCATTGGGAATATATGTGGCGAAAAATATCACGCCGCCAAGCAAAATCGGGCGATTGATAACCCGCTCTCCAGCCTCAAGGGTCATCTTCCAGCCCACACCGGAAAGCACATCAAGCAGTAAACTATCATAGGAAACCGGCTCCGTTCCATAGTTATATACATAAGTTCCCGAATCGGTCTGCTGAACAGAGAGGTTTGTGATATCGGTGAGGTCGTCAAAATCTATATAACTGTATCCATCCCAGTTGGTGTCCACGACGCCGAAGAAATATTGTGTGGAGTAATCAGTCTCATCTATGTCGGAGTAATATCTTCCCGAACCGAAATACACCCAGACTCTTCCCTGATCATCCATAGTAATAGCGCCTCCTGCCGTAACAGGACCGGGGACATCAAGGAAAGTATATATCTCCCAATCGTTCAGGTTATCGCTTTCGTGGGTGATGATTTTATATATTTTCCCTTTCCAGGATGAACCAAACCAGTAGGATTCGCCTATATATATAACATCCACATTGCCATCAAGGTCAACATCAACGGGGGTTGGGTCGCCAAAATGCCCATCATCAGAACCAGTAAGGGCTCTGTAGTAGGATGTATCTGACACATCTATAATATATAGTTTAGAATACTGGGAACTGCTGCCCCCAACCGATGTGGGTCCGGAGCCGGCGAGCACAAACCACTTATCCCCGGACTTAACCACGCCGGGATAACTGGTAGTAAATGCAAGGTCATCCCAGTTTATCTCCCACATAAACTCAATGTCATCCGGGTCGGTGATATCAAGGGCAAAATAGGCAGATTTGAAGTTATCAACATCAGGGATATTGTATTCTGTTCCGCCAAATCTCATTCCGCATACAAGCACAGTGCCCCAGCCATTAGGGTGTTTGTCGTCGTCGGGGAAAATTCTTGCGTCAAAAGCCTTGGGTTTCAGGTCAACATAATACACATGGCAATACTGAGGGTCAGCGAGCCATTTGAGATGAGGAATCAAATCGTAAGGAATTATAGCCTCAATTTCCTTCCCCAGGGGCATTCCCATATTGTCAAGATAACCTCTCACAGTGGGGTTACCAGTTTCTATATATCGTCCGGCATTAAAGACATGAAGCATTCCATCATTAGCCCCGACATAAATAACATTTTTACGATCCTTATACTTTTGATAATATGCTCTGTATGATATATCTCCATAGACAAGGTCATATCTATCGGCAGGCGGACCGACAAATGTGGGGGAAGAATTAACTATATCACCAAGTTTCCATACTTTACCACCAGCGGTTCTGAGGCGCCAGTTATTGGCATCCTCGGGATAATCCACGCCACGAATATAATTTATAAGGCTTTCGGCACCGGCATTGGTATAACTGAAATCAAGATAATCCTTGACCCTATCCCTGTGCGCAGGATCTGATTTAAAGTCTATCATCTCCAGTGAACCACCCCAAAGAGCAGGAACAATAACCTTTATATTTCTATTATTGGGATTTACATTCCACAGATATTCACCCGCACGCCAAACGGATTTCACTTCAGGCACAGTCACCACATCGTCCTTGACATCCTCCTCACAGTCTCCATCAGTGTCCTCCCAGCGCTCAACCACAGTAGCATTATCCGACTTGCTGAAGTAAATATGCAAAATTCTATCTGTGGTCAGCTCAAGTTTGCCATCTTGATCAGTATCCTCACGAAGATTGCCTTTTGGGTCAATCCACAGTGCGTGGAGTTCCCCAACCCAACTCAGATCAACCCCTGCAAGATGCCTTCGTGGCGAGAAATAAGCCTGAAAGACATTTCCCTCGCCTTTGTCGCTGGTTGAGACCACCGAGACAGCCGCAGCAGATGAGGTCTGCTGCATAATGTTCATAAAGATATCTATCAGGGCATTTTCCAACTGCCATCCATTTTCCGCCTCATAATAACCGTCGGGAAGTCCGTCATTGTCGCCATCCCACTCGCTTTGAAGGTCTGGCAAATCATTGCCATTTTCGTCAACGAAAGCGCCGTTTTTAGCCGCTCTGCGAAGCACTCCCTTGGCATCGGGCGAATGACCAAAACAATACACCGGATACAAAGTTATAGTCTGTTCATCCTGAAAATCGTCTCTGAGGTCAACGGTATGCGCCCACAGCGCCACATCGTTCAAATAATCCGAGCCTCCCTCATCCCAGGGATAAACATTGGGATTAGCGCCGCAGGGCACCGGGTCGCAGTCAGTGTGATCCCAATCACGATAAGGGGACGGAGTTGACCTATCTTGAGTGGGCTCACCATCGGTTAGATATATAACATAATTGGACACACACCAGGCTTGAATAGGGTCGTGAGCAGCGTAATTAGCGCTGGTGAAATATCCCCTCTTAGCCTGGAAATATCTGGTAGCCTCGTAGAATGTCTCGGAAAGAGGTGTCCAGGTATCACAGCCGATATTCTCTATATCGGTGACCAGGTCTGACATAGGACCACCAATCCAGTGAGCGACATACCCTCCCTCTGAATCATTGAAATGCATAATTCCAAAGCGAACTCTATCATAGACCTCCTGAACAATTCCCTTAACCTCCTCAGGACCCTCCACCTGCTTTTTGACCTTCCATTTGTAACTATAACTTCCACCAGAACAGCCAGACTTTCTATACGCATATAAATACTGATCATAATGGTTTTTGAACTTCCATCTGCAACCGTCATCACACCACCAGTATTTGTAGTAGTATCTGCTCTGAACCGGGTCTTCCCAGATTAAAGTTTTTCGCCCAGTTCCCTGTCGGGAGGCACATTTGCCGCCTACAAGGACCTGCCGCTCAATATCAATTCTCCGGGACATAAGCCAGTTGAGGAAATTCCCCGAAAAGCGCTTATGAGCAGGGTCAGCAGTTCCACTCCAGGAATGGGTTACCTCAAAACGATTGGTTCCATATTGATAAAAACTGTCCGGGTCAGCATACCCATAATATCGGGTATTCGGATCATAACTGCCATAATCATAGACAGTGGGGTTACTGGAGTTTAAGTCAACATATGCGGGCCAGTTCATAGAACCAGAGTTATCCATTATAATAAGGACATTGGGCGGCACAGTTTCCGACAGAAACGGCGGGACAGCACAGGGCATTTCAGCCTGAGACCCCGGCTGCGGGGGTGCTCCGGAATGGCAGGCTCCATCATACCAATAACAATTATATGCATTGCAGTCATCTACATTATTTATCGCCTCGCAACTTGGTTTTTGGTCGTGGCAGGCGGAGTTCCACCAATAACAGCCAAAGTTATCACAGTCGGCTTTATTGTTTAAATCTTCACAATCGGGCGCAGTGCCCCAGCAGGCGTTATTATACCAGAAGCAACCAGAAGTAGCCTGACAGGTGGTCTGGTCGGTTATGTCCTCACACTGGAGCGGATCGCAGTGGCAACTTCCGTTATACCAATAATAACCGTATCTTTCACAATCATCTTGATTATTTGGTTGCGTGCAGGATGGAGGGTAGGTATGACAGTCATTATTCCACCAATAGCATCCGTATCTCTCGCACGAGTATTTATTACTCCAACGCCAGCAACGCCATCCCCGGGCATAGGCGCCTTGGAATAAAAACAGGAGAGCCATCAAAACCAAAAATATCCTAACAAATTTTTCAACATTACGCCTCATTTTAATCACCTCCACAGTTTTATCTAACATTTATGCCTATTACTTTCCTGTATGCGGTTTCAATCACTGCCTGTTCATTCGCCTGCCCTTTCGCTGTTGACTCAATTCTATAATATATTGCACTCCCTCCCGAAGAAACCCCGGTTCCAACCCCCTCATATCCGGTGCCGCCAAACACTATATTAGCACCGCTTATAGTTCCCGTAAAAATATACTCTATCACCAAAGAAACCTGCCTACCCGCCACATTTATAGGGGCAGTGCTGGGAGCAGTGCCGGCACGGGCTGCATTTTCTATATTCAACATACCCACCTCAACTCCGGATTCAGCCGCCTCAAACACCGAAAGATACCTCCGTGAACTACCAGCAACTCCAGAACCGCCAATCAAAAGTTTTAGTATCATCCCAGCCACCAGCATCATAAACAACAGAACCATTATTACTGTTATCATTGCAACGCCTTTTCTATTTGCAGTCGCAATCTTCATCATAAATTCCTCGGCTTTATTATTGTTTGCCACAAATCATATCTCAAATTCCTACCGTAGTTGTCAGTATTTATAATTTGATTGGCTACCACAATCGTGTCTCTTGGATAATAATACCCCTCAGGTTGTCTTGTAGCAGAGACAATTGAAATTCTCATAAGTCTGATATTATCCAGCAAAGATGGATTATATGTCACAGCGGAAAGGTCATCCATCTCCTCGCCAGCATCAACCTGCTTGTCGCCGTCAAGGTCAACCCAGAACCGGACCTGAAAGTTGATGACATTGGGCATAAATATCGTTGAATCCCTCATAAGATTGCCGTTCTGGACATAATATGTGACCGACTGTGGACCGGCAGCGGACCCCACCGAAAACACAAAATTCAGCGAGGAGTTCACGATATTGTTCAGGGTTAAAAGCCAAGCATCCTGCCCTGTGGGACCCACAGCCGTGGCGGTATCTGTGACCTGATATACCGGCAACCCAACCTGACCTTTTGCGGGCGAAAGAATTATTATATAATCGCCCTTTGTTATATCCTGTTGAGGGTCGTTCCAGCGGCGCACCAGAATCTGATTGGTTCCGTTCGCCGGAGAAAGCATATATGTCCACTTGCCAGCCCTTCCCGAAGGACCAAAGGCAACCGACTGAAGCGTCAAAATATCCGAGCCGTTCTCCCCCGCATTGTCCTGATTTGAAATGGGAATCACCGACGACGGCATACCATACCCCGCCATAAAGATATCCCACTTTATAAACTGCGCCCCAACTTGCGCATCCGCCTGAGCGAGCGACTCCCTCTGCTGCGCCAATGACTTTGAAAAGAACGCCGAGAACACATAAAATGTCGCCGTCAGCAGAAGCCCCACCAGTATCATCGCCACCAAAAGTTCCGTCAGCGAGACGCCAGAACGCCTCTCCACAACTGCGTTTATTTTATATCTCTCATCTTTCATCGGCTTACCGCCGCTTTGTATGTCAAAAAACTTACCTGATGCGTTCTATCATCCACAGGGCTGTGCCACAGCACTATTATATTCACACTCTTAATCCCCGCCATAGGCAAACCTGTGGCGACATTCCAGTCCACAATATACTGCTGTCCCTCAATGGATACAGTGTCGGAGTGGTCGGGGTCTTCGGTGTCGCCCAGGTCGGTGGTGTCGCCGTCATCGGAGAGGAACGCATCATCGTAATCCATCGCCCGCACCCGCTCGGCATATTGTTCGGCAAGCAATCTCGCCTGATTGAGGTGTTTGGTGTGCAAATTCCCCTTGAGCATAAACACCGTCAGAGGCGCAAGAGCAAGCACCCCCACCGCCAGAATTGTGAAGGCAATCATCACCTCAAGTAGGGTAAAACCCATTCTATTTCGCCTCAAACCACGCATTTTCGCTCGCCTATCCGCCTCCCTCCTCACAGTTCTACTTACCCGACCTCCCAAAGATATCTGCCCCGCCTCTGCTTTATCACCTGATCACAGGAAAATCACTGCCAACCCGCTCCAACCCGTTTCATAACCACCGCAGTGCCGGTGGCGGAAATCAGCACAGCCCTCGTCTCGCTTCCATCGGTGAAATACACGACCCCGGAATTCTGCACTCCCATCCTCGGGCGGAAGATGATGGTGTTGTTCACGAAAGTGACGCCGTCATCGGGTATTGCGCCGCCGTCGGGACCACGGGCACCCGCAGGGACATCATCGCCGACACCAAACCGCACCAGGCGATGAAGAGGATTCCTTCTGGTCGGCACAAAATTACCCATACTGTCAAGTTCGCCTATCCACCACACCTGCGGCGAAGAATCCGGATAACAGACTATCAGCACCACCCGGTCCTTCTCAAGAGCCATCTGCCGAGCCAGAGACACATCCTGCTTGAATGTCGTGGCGGAATCCATAACCCGGATATGCTTCCCCATCCTGCCCAGAATGAACCAACTTCCCGCCGTCAATATGCCAATAATCACCACGACAACGACCACCTCCATAATTGTAAGTCCGCTGCGCCGGGGCATTTTCCCTGATGTCCTCCTTCCCACATAGTATTATATCAAAAAATTTGTGGAATTCAATCGTAATAAGCGCCTAATCGCAGATAAACACCTTTCCGGAAAATTTTTCGCCGGACAGAAAAATTTTGTAGATATACACCCCCGGCGCCACTTTTTTGCCGTTTTTGTTCCGGCAGTCCCATTCAACCGAGACTCTCTGGGGAAGGTCAACCTCCGTGCGATATTCCCAGACTATCTGCCCATCCGAGGAGAACACCATCACGACAAACTCCCCCGGCGAGCGGACATCGGCGGAAAATGTGATGGGCAAACCACAGGCGGGATTAGGATACGGCGGGAAAAACTCATTTTGCGCATTGACGGGCACCGAAAGACTTTCGGATTTTGCTATTGATATGCTCAAACTCGCCTGCGACGGCGCCGAATAGACCAGCGGGAAAAATCCCACCGCCCGATACTGCCATATCCCCGGGACGCCGGCATACTCCCCGGCAGAACATACCCAGAACGAATCCACCGGGTCATCGGGGATAAAGCCCACGGTTGCCACGCCAAGGTCGGCTGCGGCGTAATCCGTCCAGTTTGACAGGCGGGCAAGAATTCCATAGGACTCGGCGGCATAGGGCACCACAAAGTAATGGGTCGCCAGCGGCGACAGGGACACATCCCCCCAGAAATTATCCTCGCTCAAATCAACGGAATCGCAGGCGGGAAGCGGATAATTCTGCCCCTCGGCGAAATACCCCGGTGCCCACTGGTCGGCAGTGCGGAACCGCCAGTTTGAAAATATCCCGTAAAGGCGCTCAAGGGAACTTCCCCGCTCCCCGGCAAAAAGCGCCGTTGCGTTCACCGGCGGCTCCGTCTCGCACAACTCCCAGATGCGCTTTATACACTGCCCGGTGAATCTGACGCCCTCCGGCGCAAAATACTCCTCAACAAATATCGGGAACAGAACCGCACCGTATTCAATTGAGCCGTTGTAGTTCGCCGTAAAAAGCGGAACCTCCGGCGCCTCCTGAAACGAGGGCAGATAGTTATAATAGTCGTTCACCTCATCATAACAAAATTCCTCGTCAAAGACCGCCGATGCCTCCATCCACCAGACAAAATATGAATACTCCGACAACTCCGGGAAACGATAGGCGAACTGCACAGCGTGGAAGAACTCGTGGGCGCAGGTGACCTTCAGCAGAGGGTATGGGTCGGACACCTCATCGCCGATGCGCCTCATATCCGACTGGATTTCAAGGTATGCCGTGGCTTTGAGGGAAACACCGTCGGAGTTAGCCACCCGCGGGACGGTCTCGCCGAAAAAGCCTGCGCCGGTGTTGGCAAGATAGACATCAACCCGTGGGTCGCCGCCGAAATCCACCGAATCGCCCGCCCAGAGGGTGTCCGGCAGAGGCTGGCGGTATCCCACAGAATCAATCAGAATGTGCCACACATTTTCCAGATATATCCCGGTGCTGTCCACATAGTCGGGGATGCCGTTGCTGTCGGCATCGCCGGGGAAAACCTGATTGTATCCTGCGGTGTCATACCAGATTCTGAAATGCTCGGTGTCAAAATAGAACGGCAAATCCGGCGGGGACATAGGCTCCTTGGAGTAGAACCGCCTTATTGCGTCTGCGGTTCCGCAGCGGCGCTGTGCCCCGAAGGAAACCGCCGCCACAGACAGCACGACCAGACATATCCATTTAATCCTTCCGCTCATCAATTTCCACCTCGTATAATGTGACCTGCCCTTTACCTCGGGCTTTGGAAACATACAGGGCGGTGTCCGCCCGGCGGAGAAGTTCCTCCGCATCAATGAACTCATCCTTCATAACCGCCACGCCGATACTGGCGGTAATGTGCTCTGTTCTCTGCCCGAAATTATCCGGAAGCGGGGTGCTGGCAATTCTGGCGCAAAGTCTTTCGGCGGTGTCAACCGCCTCGTCAATATCGCAATCGGAAAGGACAAGGACGAACTCATCACCGCCGTATCTTGCGGCGAAATCGCCGGTTCGCAGAAAACCCCGCACAATTTCAGCAATCTCGGCTAAAAGTTTATCCCCCGCCTGATGCCCGTAGTTATCATTATAGCGCTTGAAATCGTCCAAATCCATCGCCAGAAGCGCCAAGGGCTTGCCCTCTGAATAGTGCTGATTTATCACCTTGGGGAGATTTTCGGTAAAATACCTGTAATTGCGCAGTTGAGTGAGTTCATCGGTGATTGCAAGTTTTGCAAGTTGGCGGTTTTTCCGGGCGAGTTCCTCGGCGGTGCGCTTGAGTTGCTCCTCAAGGAGACGGAAATCGGTGATGTCCTCAACTATTGTGAGAATTCGTGTGACCTTTTCGTTTTCCTCAATCACAGGTATAATTTTAGTCCTCGTGATTACCTTTCTATTCTCATCAATTATCCTGATTTCCTCGGTTTCCACGCTTGTTTTGTTTTTTATAACCTCGGAGTATATAACTTCCCTTCCTATATCTTTAAGAAACGGAACGACCTCAAAAAGATTTTTTCCGACTGCCTCACCTGATACATCAAAAAGTTTGTAAAATACCGGCGAAACCGACAAAATTGTCATATTAGTGTCAACTAAAAACACCGCTTTATCAATATTTTCCAAAATATCCCTGTATATTTTTGAACTTTTATACAATTCAGCAATCATTGAGCGAATATACAGTGCCTGCGAGAAGGAAAGGGAGAAGGTCTCTAACAGTTCTGTGCTCATCCTTCTGGTAGGTTCGGAGGGTATGGCGATAACTGCAAATTTTTTCTCCCGCAGTTTCAAAACCACAAAGGTGATATGAGAATATTTACACACGGACTGGACTGAATACATCGCCGCGGATATGGATTTGTTGGTTTCTTTGAGACTTTTTATATCCAGCATCACATACGAGGAGATTTCATCGGGGGAATGTTCGCCGATTTTGTCGCCGAGTTCAATATGAGCGGGGTCTATACCGCATTTTCTAAATTCATCCTGAATTCTATAGTCCTTTATAACATAAGGACCCGGCACCCAAGTCTGCTCCCTCTCCGAATATATCCACGACAGAACCATATTGGTATCAAATATTTCGGAAACCACCTTCAAAATTTCTTCAAAAATAGAACCACTATCACTATCAGGATATATTAATGATTGAGAAACCCGATATATTTTTCCAAGTTTGCGTCTGTTTTCGGTCTCAAATTTTAGAATTTGAGATTGTTGCTCTATTCTAATTTTTTTCTGGGCGTTAGCAAGCATCAGCCGGGCTACAAAGAACGCAATAAGCAAAAACAAAACCGTTATCCCCAAAATTTTCCACCGCAGAGGCGCAATTGGAGCCGTGGCAAGGGCGTAATCGGAATCAATCCCCATAATCCACCTTTCAAACCCCACATTTATTGCCCTGCAGACCAGAATTCGCCTTAAATTGTTCCGACTGTAAACCACAAACCCTTCGTTCCGGGAAGTGGAAAGCGAATTCAAAAATCTTTTCAGACTCACATCCTTTGCGCCAGCATAGATTGAATCCAGCAGAACCCCCGACGGTTTTTGAGAATGAATCAAAACCCGCCCGGATTCATCGGCAAGCCAAACAATTTGCGCCTCATTCCCGAAAAGGGGACCAAAAAACTGATTAGCCAGACTGTCAAACGAGACCAGCACCGCCACAGTGCCGTTGAAGACAGAATCCCTCAAAAACACCGGATGATGATATATTATGGCATCAAACCCCTGAACCACCCTTATCGGACCGCCTATCACCGGCTTGCGGGACAGAAGAATTTTTTTTATGTGCGGCTGATGCGAAATGTCTGTCCCCTCATAATCCTCATACGGCACCGTGACCACAATCCTGCCCAGAGAATCCATCCGGGTTATTGACGCCAGTATATCCGAACGGGATTTATAGACCGCCCAAAAATGCTGGCGCATAGTCTGTTTGTCCATATTGACCACATCGGGAAAAGAGGCGAGATAGCGGGCATCACCGAAAATGCTTTTCAGCACGGTCTCAACACCCTCAAGGGTCTGTTTTTCAATAAGTTGCTGGCGGTCCACAAACTGGACAACAGCAGTTCTTTCGGCATCCTTGAGGATGCTATACGATGCGAAAACTATGACAACCCCCAGAATCAGGAAAAACGCAAAAATTTTCCAATTTGCCGACAATTTCAATACCTCACACCCCCCAACTCTCAAACCTGCCCCATAATTTAAATTGACAGGACCGATTTTGAAATTTAATTTTTGGAAAAATTCTGGTGTGGAGGGAAAATGGAAGAATTCGTGACAATCCTTGCCGGGGGCAGGGGCGAAAGGTTCTGGCCCGCAAGCCGAACCAATATGCCAAAACAACTCCTCAAGTTGTTCTCAAACAAGACAATGCTTCAGGAAACCATTGACAGGACACTGCCCCTCGTCCCTATGGAGAGGACGCTTATCATAACTGGGAATCATCTGGCGGACCTGATTAAACAAACGCATCCGGATATAAAGGACGAAAACTTCATAATAGAACCTATGGCGAAAAACACCGCCCCGGCGATTTGTCTTGCGGCGGCAAAAATTGTGGCAGAATACGGCGACGGAATTATGTATGTCCTCGCCTCGGACCATTATATCTATCCTGCGGAGATGTTCCGGGACGCCCTCAAGGTGGCAAAGGAAGTCATCCTCACCTTTGACAAACTTGTCCTTATGGGGATTCAGCCCACCCGTGCGGAAACCGGCTACGGCTACATCCAGATTGCGGACAAAATCGCCGAATACGACGGGATAAAGTGCTTTGATGTCAAATCCTTCAAGGAAAAGCCCTCACGGGTAAAGGCGCAGGAGTTCTACCTTTCCGGCGAGTATCTGTGGAACAGCGGCAATTTTATGTTCCGTGCGGGAAAAATTTTGGAAGAGGCGGAAAAATATCTTCCCGAATTCGCCAAAAAAATGCGACAATACATAGATAAATACGGCACTCCCGAGGCGGATAAAATCCTTGCGGAGGCGTTTGAGGAAGTCACAGCCATCAGCATTGACTTTGCGATTCTGGAGAAATCCAAAGATGTCGCTGTGCTCTGGGGCGCATTCCAGTGGGACGATGTGGGAAGTTGGGGCGCCTTAGAAAGAATCCTGCCCCGGGATAAATTCAACAATGTCATCGCCGGCGTGGACAAAAAACTTCTGGTGGACACCTATGAGACCACCATTTATAACAACAAAGATACCCTTATTGTGGCTTTCGGTGTCTCGGATTTGGTCATTGTAAATATGGGCGATGTCGTTCTGGTTATGAACAAGGCGAGAATCCCGGAAATGAGAAGCCTTGTGGAAAAAATCAAGGAGAATCCCGAATGGAAAAAATACCTATGAGTGCGAAAAAATACATACTCTCAATCATCTGGGCGGGGATTTTTATAGTGTCGGGATGCACCTATATTCAGAGACCAAATATACAAAAGGGAAACGAGGAGCAGGACTACACGATTCCCGAGGCGGCGCAGGAAATTCCCCAGTCCCTGATACCGGAGAAAGAACCGCCAAAACCCCAGAAACAAAAGGGAAAACCCCAATTTGCCGATATCACAAGCAAACCCGAACAGCCCAAAAGGGAATCTGGTTGGGGATACAGAATTCAGATTTACTCCTCAATGAGGCAGGAGGAGGCAGAAAGTGTGGCGGCGGTGGCTCACACCAGACTTGAGGAGAAGGTCTATGTGGAGTTTCATCCGCCGTATTATAAGGTGAGGGTGGGCAACTGCTGGACCGCAGATGAGGCAGCAGAACTTCTGGAGAAGGTCAAAAAAGCCGGTTTCCCCGATGCCTGGGTGGTCCGTGCCACGGTGGTCAACGAAGAATAACGGAGGTGCAGATATGGAGTTCAAAATCGGAAAGACAAAGGTTCTCATAGTGCAGGGGGATATTGCCGAGCAGGATGTTGAGGCGATTGGTTTCAGCACCAACGACCGTCTGTGGATGGGTGGGCGTGTCGGCGAGGCGCTCAAGAAAAAAGCCGGCGAGGACATTGAGACCGAGGCGATGAAACAGGGACCGCTTCCGATAGGCGAGGTCGCCGTGACCTCCGGCGGTGAACTGCCCGTAAAACACATTCTGCACACGGTCATTATGGGGCAGGACCTCAAACCCACCGAGGAAACTATCCGCAGTGGCACCCGCAACCTTCTGAAAAAAGCCGACGAGATGAAAATAAACTCTCTGGCAGTAAGTGCCTTCGGCGCAGGGATGGGCAAAGTTCCAGCGCACGAGTCCGCCCGGGCGATGGTTGACGAGATCATAAATGGGCTTTTGTCGGCGCAAAACTTAAAGGAACTCCGGATAGTTCTCCACAATGAGGGGATATTTAGGGCGTTCACCGAGGAATTTGAGCGCCGATTCACCCGGAGGTAGGCAAAAATATCTTGACAAACCCCGATAAATGTTCATTCTTCTGATTTTGCGGGGCGTGGCGCAGTCTGGAAGCGCACCTGGTTTGGGACCAGGGGGTCGGAGGTTCAAATCCTCTCGCCCCGAGAGGATTTTTAAGATAACTTACAGGGAGGAAAACTATGGCGCGTGTATGTGAAATCTGCGGAAGAAGAACCCGTGTGGGCAACATCGTCACCCACGCAACCAACAGATTGAAAAGAAGGTTTCATCCCAACCTTCAAAAGGTCCGTGTCCGTATGCCGGACGGCTCCATAAGAAAAATCACTGTCTGCACAAGATGTCTGAAGGCGGGCAAAGTGCAGAAGGTGATAAAGGTAAAGGGAGAATAATTTTTTTCAGGAACACGCCGATGGATGTTGAACATATAATCTTCGTTGTATCAGCAAGTTGCATTTTTCTCTTGACATTTTCCCTAAATCAATATTTTTTTACATAGGGTGATTTTGAAGTTAAAAGGAGGGAATTATGCGTTTCCGTGCTTTTATGTTTTTCCTCGCCGTCGTGGTTGCGGCTTTTCTGCTCAGCGGCTGCGCCTGTGGGTATAAGTCCTCTCAGACAAACCTACAACTTGGCGACCTGATGATTGGCATAATAGTCACTCAACCCCTCACCTATTACTACGGACCTACCGCATATCTTGAGGTCTGGGGTCCCGATGGAATCTACCTCACCAAGGAAATCCCTATGTATATGGGAAATCAAGTGGCAATTTTCAGAAATCTGCCAGCGGGAAGGTATATTGCCTCTCTCAGTTACAGCGGAATGGTGGCGACAAAATGCGCCGTGCTGTGCGGTATGGGTGATGTCCAGTGGCGTGCGGACTGCAGTCAGGAACTCAAAGAATTTCTCAATCAGAAAAAGAACTCTCCCAAGGGCAAAACAGGCTGGCAGGGATGGGGCAAAACCAACGAATACCCCGATTTCGCTCCTGAAAAATGTCCCGGATGTGGTCACGGAGAACCCTGCCAGACCACCATCATCTTCAAGATGCCCGAGGATGCTCTAAAATACGACCCGTGAAACCCCAAAAGGGCGCTCTGCGGCGCCCTTTTTTGATAACATTTCAGAAAAATTATGAATTTCCTGACCACCACATTGCTTTCGCTGGTGCTGATAACCCAATGTGCCAACTGCCAACAGAGGCAAAATCCTGTCCAGACCCCGGTGGAGAAAGTCCCGTATGAGTTTTTAATCTCCCGCTCAAACGATGATTTCACTCCTGCGGTCTCCGGCGCCACAATTGCTCTCGCCACGCTTCAGCGCCAGCAGATGGACATTGAACTCTCGTTCCGGGTAGGAAGGCGTATTACTTTTTCTTCCCTCACCGACGACATCTCCATTGACTGCCATCCGGTGTGGGACCCCAAAACGCAGGCAATCATTTTTGACTCAAACAGAAACCAGAAAATCGCTCTGTGGAGTATGGCGCTGTCCGAAAGCGAACCCAAACTCCTCATAGAGTCCCAAAGCGGGATGGTGTTTGACGCCGCCATATCCCCTGACGGCGAAAAGTTGGTTTATGTCAGCGCAAAACTCCCCGACCAGCAGTGGTGGACATATTATGTGATACCCCCCAGCGGCGGGCAAAATACCTTCGCAATAATCCTCCGGGACCTCCAGTCCCAAAAAGAAGAAAAAATTGCCTCCGGGATGTTTCCGGCATTCTCCCCCGACGGGGAAAAAATAGCCCACGCCTCCTTTGACGGCTCTACCTGGAATTTGTGGATAAAAGACCTCAAAACCGGCAGGAAAACCCAACTGACCAAAAGCCTATACAACGACTTCTATCCAACATTCTCCCACGACGGGAAATGGATTGCCTTTGTGAGGGAAAACCCGGCAAATCACGCAACGGACATCTGGATTGTAAAGTGCACGGGCGGCTCGCCGATACAGTTGACCAGCACCACCCAGCACAACGAGGGCGCCCCCTTCTGGACACAGGATGGAATTTACATCCACACCGACAGCGGGGACAACACACCATACGATATCGCCCTCATCCCGCCCGATGTTCTTCCCTCGGCGCAGGCGGCGGCATCCAAATCCGAAATTGATAAAACAAACATAACCATTCAGGTTCTCAACAGCACACGAATCCCAAAACTTGCGGCAAGAACCGCAAAACTCCTTGAGGAACACGGGTTCAAAGTATCCGATGTGGGGAACACCAAGCGGGAAAGAAACCTCTACAAGGGCAAAATCTATTACAAACCCGGGCTCAGAGACATCGCCCGGGAGATTGCAGAAATTATCCCCGGAACGCAAAGACTCTACCAGAGCGAGGCGTTCAAATACGATATCGTGATTGTCCTTGGAAGAAACACTAAGTATAAGTGAGCCTTTATGTTGTCCCGCCTTCAATTTTGTTGACCCCCGCAAAATAATTGCTATTTTGTTAAAAACTTTATGAGGGGGTGCCTTATGCTGAGAGGAAGCATTCCGGCGCTGGCGACGCCGTTCAACAAATCGGGGAAACCCTGCAAGAGAACCTACAAAAAACTTATCAACTGGCACATAAAATCCGGTAGCGATGGAATTCTGGTCGCCGGATGCACCGGGGAAAGTTTCACACTGACCGAAAAGGAGCGGGATGAACTTCTATCCCTTGCCGTGGAGACCGCAAAGGGGAAAATCCCAGTGATTATGGGCACCGGGGCGTCATCAACCGCAGTTGCAGTTGACAGGACAAAGCGCGCGAAAAAAATCGGCGCCGATTATGCTTTAGTCATTACGCCGTTCGCCAACAAACCCACTCAAGCCGCTCTGGAAAAATACTTCCTTGAGGTCGCCGAGGTGGGACTGCCCATAATCCTGTATAATGTCCCCTCCCGGACGGGGACGAACCTTGCCCCGGAAACCGTGTGCCGCCTGGCAGAACACCCCAACATCGTGGCGATAAAGGAGGCATCGGGCAGTCTTGACGCCGTGAGCGCAATAATCTCCTGCGCACCGGAGGATTTCGTCGTTCTCTCCGGCGGCGA
>JAMOPH010000106.1 GCA_027064665.1 bacterium
ACAAACCGGCAGCCCTGAGTTAAATCCGCCAAATCACTTTTCGGAACTATTCTCCCCCACTATCGTCCCTATTTTTTCTCCGGTTATTGCCCGGATCAGGTTCCCCGGCTGGGTTATATCAAAGACAAGAACAGGGATTTTGTTCTCCCTCGCCATCGCTATTGCGGTTGCATCCATTACCTTAAGATTCTTTGTTAAAACATCCTCGTAAGTTATGAAATCATACCGGATTGCATCCGGGTCAATTTTGGGGTCGGCGGAATAAACACCGTCAACCTTGGTGCCCTTGAGGATGATTTCAGCACCGATTTCGGTCGCCCTCAGCGCCGCAGCGGTGTCGGTGGTGAAATACGGATTCCCCGTCCCGCCGGCAAGGATTACCACTCTCCCCTTCTCCAAATGCCTTATCGCCCGCCTGCGGATATATGGCTCGCACACCTGCTGAACGGTTATCGCCGACAGAACCCTCGTGTGAATTCCAATTCCCTCAAGGACAACCTGCAGAGCGAGGGCGTTTATAACCGTGGCGAGCATCCCCATATAATCCCCGGCGACACGGTCAAATCCAAGTTGAGTTCCTGAAAGTCCACGGAAAATATTTCCGCCGCCGACCACAACGGCAACATCCACACCCATATCGTGGACCTGTGCAATCTCCTCACAAATCCTCACCATAGATTCGGGCTCAATCCCCTGACCTTTCTGCCCACCGAGGATTTCCCCGGAAAGTTTGAGCAAAATGCGTTTGTATTTTGGGGTGTTCATCTTTCCACCTCACGACCAATTATGAAAGGACAGATTTTATCCGAGCGAGTGCCTCTTTTATTTGCTCTTCCGAGGCAGCGATTGAGATGCGAAGGAAACCCGGCATACCAAACGCCTCCCCCGGCACTGCAGCAACCAGCGCATTCTCCAGAATATACCCGGCAAGTTCTGTGGACGAGGCGAACCTCTCGCCCAGAGCACCGCTGACATCACAGAAGATGTAGAAAGCGCCGTCTGGCTCTATCGGTTTGAAGCCGGGAATTTTGCGGAGCATATCCAGAGCAATCTGTCTGCGCCGGCGGATTTGCTCAACCACCATCTTCGGGAAATAATCGCATTCGTTGAGGGCGGCTATTGAGGCATACTGCGACACCGTGCAGGGATTTGAGGTCTGATGTGCCTGAATTCTGCCCACAGCGGCGATAAGTTCGGGATGTCCCACAGCCCAGCCAATTCGCCAGCCGGTCATCGCATAGGTCTTTGACACACCGCTTACTATCACCACATTTTCAAAAATTTCCCCGCCAATTTGGGCGAAGGAGAAAAACCCGCCGGAGAACACGAGGTCCTCATATATCTCGTCGGCGAGAACCACAATGCCCCTCTCTCTGGCAAACCTGTAGATTGCCTCAATCTCATCGCGAGTATATACAGTTCCCGTGGGATTGTTGGGAGAATTCAGCATAAGGACACGGGTCTTTTCTGTGGCGGCGTTCTCAAGCATCTCAACGGTCAGTTTGAACCTGTCTTCGGGGGATGTGCGCACAAAAACCGGTTTGCCGCCGGCAAGTTTTACCATCTCCGGATAACTGACCCAGTATGGCACGGGAATTATCACCTCATCGCCGGGATTTAAGAGCGCCAGAAGGACATTGGCGAGAGAATGTTTCGCCCCCGAGGATATGACGACATTTTCAAGGGATATGGCGAGATTATACTTTCTGCGGTATCTGTCGCAGACTGCCTGTTTGAGCGCGGGCATCCCCGAGGCGGCGGTGTAGCGAATGTCGCCTGAATCAAGAGCCCTTTTGGCGGCGTCAATAACTTCCCTCGGGGGCGGAAAATCCAGTTCGCCGGCAGAAAGCGCTATGACATCCTTCCCCTCGGATTTCATCCTTCTCGCCCTCGCAGACAGCGAAAGCGTCGGGCTCGGATTTATCTTCCCGGCAAGTTCCGACAGTCTCATCGCTCCCCTTTCTGTGTGAGTGATAGAAAAACAAGAAAAAATCTGCGGATTCACAAGAGAATTTTTACATTTTCACCGGCAAAATATATCCAAATGAATGCTTGACAATCAGGCGCCCCAGAACGATATTTTTGGAAAAAGAGGTGAACAGGTTATGGATAAAAAGGACATCAAAGAACTGATTGAACTGGTGGAAAAGAGCGGAATTGACGAACTTGAGGTTCACTTTTCCTTTGGGCGGAAGATAATTATCAGGAAAAATGCGGGACAGGTTCCTGTGGTTATGCAGCCGACAGCATCTGCGCCGCAGCCGGTTGCACCCCAACCGACCCCGCAGACGGCGGAAACTCCACCGTCGCCCCAAGTGTCCGCCACGGAAACTGAACCCGCCAGAGAGGAAGTCTCCTCGGATAAACTATACGAAATCAAGGCGCCAATGGTGGGGACATTTTACCGCAAGCCCTCGCCGGATTCAGAGCCGTATGTGAAAGTGGGAGACCACATTGAAAAGGGTCAGGTCGTGTGCCTGATTGAGGCGATGAAGTTGTTCAACGAGGTCAAATCTGAGGTCAGCGGGACGATAAAGAAGGTATTGGTTGAGGATGCCACACCGGTGGAGTTCGGGCAACCGCTGTTTTTGGTGGAACTTGATTAATAAAACCAAATCAACCGGTGGACTATGCTTGATATAACAAAATTACTTCGGCAGATGCCCCGGTTGAAGGCATCGGACCTGCACCTGCGGGTAGGAGTGCCGCCGGTTTATAGAATCCACGGGGAACTTAAGCGGGTAAAAACGGACCCGGTCACCCAGCAGGATATGGAGGAGATGCTGCATCAGATGCTGACCTCATCTCAGCGGGAGCGCTTTGACCGGGAATTTGAACTTGACTTTGCCCTGCAACTGCAAACCGGCGAACGCTTCAGGGTCAATTTATTCCATCAAAGGGAGACTTTTGCCGCCGCCTTCAGATTGATAAACACACAAATTCCGTCCTTTGAGGAACTGAACCTTCCCAAGGTGGTAAGAAAGATAGCGGAAAACCGCAGAGGGCTTGTGTTAGTGACCGGCGTCACCGGGTCGGGGAAATCCACCACTTTAGCGGCTATGATTGATTATATCAACCGAACCCGGGCAGAGAACATAATTACCATTGAAGACCCAATAGAGTATCTGCACACGAGCAAAAAGAGCATAATCGCCCAGAGGGAAATAGGGATAGACACAAAGTCCTTCGCCGAGGCACTCAGGCGGGCGATGCGTCAGGACCCGGATGTGATTCTGG